>JBOGMR010000640.1:0-7397 GCA_050746825.1 Bryobacteraceae bacterium
TTATTATGTAGGGCGAAAAATGCGGCCAGGGTTGATCATGGACGGACGCAATTTCCGCCCTAGTGAGTATGGAAGCTCTTCCAACATTCCGATATCATCCCGATCCGGTGGCCACAGGGAGCGTGCGCCCGAATGAGTCGACGCCCTGCCTGGCCTGCAACCGCATTCGCGACTACATCTATGTGGGCCCGGCTTACTCCGAGATGTTTCACTACCTGAGCGGTTGCCTGTGCCCCTGGTGCATCGCCGACGGGTCGGCCGCCAAGCAGTTCCGCGCCACATTTGCGGACACGGGACTGATGGACGGAGTTTCCGGTCAAGTGAGAGACACTGCCGGCGCCCGAACGCCGGGCTTCGAGGCGTGGCAGCAAGAGGAATGGCTCACCTGCTGCGGGGATTGCGCCGCGTTTCTGGGAGCGGCGGGCGCTCCAGAGCTGAAACAAAGTTTTCCCGAGGCCATCCCGGCGGTGACGGCCTATGTGAAGGAAAACTACGGCCTGGAGGGCGAAGAGCTCGAAGAATTCGTGAGCGGGCTGAGCAAGAACGATCAGCCGACCGCGTACGTCTTCCGCTGCCTGCACTGCCAGCGGCACCTCGCGTACGTGGACCAGACGTAGGCGGGCTGGTTCAGTCTCCTTGTTGATACCAGGCGAACCGTTTGCCGTTCCAATACACGATCGCGCTGGCCGATTCCCACTCGAGGTACAAGGCGTCTCCCGCCAGCGACGGAGGCCGTCGTGCGGTTGCTCCGCGCCCGACCTTGCGGCTCGCGGGGTGAATACGCCAGGCGGTGAAATCGAGGTCCTTCATTTCATTGAAGGGAATGCCCGCCCCCAGCACGGATGCCGGAGGCGTCCCTCCCCGGCAGACCACGACGCCTTGCTCCCGGCCCCGGGTGACCAGAACAGCGAGGTCAGGTTTGCCGTCGCCGTCGAAGTCGCCCTGGAGGGCATGCGGAGCGAGTTTGTGGCTGACTGTGTAACCCGAGCCCGCTCTGGCCAGACAAGGCGGGATCGATTCCGCCAAGTCAGCCGCGACCGCGCTTTCCAGACAGAGTGCCAACGCCAGATTCAACACGATTCGCATCGGGTCCCCCTTCCATTTCATGCGTACGCCGAGACCGGAATTGGATCAGGGGAGTGAGCATTTCCCAATCTTTTTTCCGCCTGTGTACATGTATGGCAAGGACTGACGCGAACCACAGCCCCGCGTACCAGACGTTTCTGGCTAGCATGATCATTGGCATGGATGAATGGCGGGACGGGATCGGTTACGACCTCGAAGCCCTCGCCAACGTCACCGATTCCGAGCGCGACGAACTGGTGAAAATGCTGGGTGAGCGGCTGAGGAGCAACCCGGACTGGCGCGAGGTGGAATCGCTCGGCGTTATCGGTACGCCGGCCGCCAAGGCGGTCCTGCGTGCGTCGGCGAAACTTGTGGGTCGCGAAACAAGGCTCTCCATCGAAAAGCAACTCGCGGCTTTGGAAGAACCTGCAGACGTGGAAGGAGCGATCGTCGACGCTCTTCGGAACACTCGTCTCTTCGGTGGCCTCTCGAAGGCGCTCGATATGGCGGAGCATAGTCCGAGCCCGCGGATCCGGGAGACCCTTCTGGACCTGGCGCTGAACGGCCAGGACGAAGAGCAGCGAGTCCACTGCGCGGCGCTGGCCCTCTATCTGGGAGGAAAAGCCGCCGAGGCGTTCGACTGGAACCACCGGCCGCTGTTCCTGCGCTTTGGCGAAAGCGACCGCGCGGTTGTGATCGAAGCGTATAAGGAGCTGTGCGCGCGGCTCGGCGTGGAGCCCAAGGGAATATGAATTGGGTGCGGCTATTTTGGAACGACTGCCAACCATACGTAAAATCAGACAGTTGGATTGATTCGACCTGTTGCGAGCGATGGCTTAGAGCGGGGATATCGGGATAACCCCGGTTTTTGCATTCAATCTGAGCGGTTGGACTGTGCCAGTTTGGCTTGGTGCCGCAGGATGGTTTTGGAAAGTTTGTCGAGGCGGTTGAGCAGAGTTTTCAGCTTGCGGTATTGCTGGGCGGCAGCCTGATACAGGGGAGTGGCTTCCGGTGAGAGCTTCACATTGACCGTCTTGCCATTGGCTTTGTAGGTGAGTTCGAAGTAGGGCCCGTGACGCTTGGCGGGGTCGGAGGCACAAGCGCAATGGGCTTTGCCGCACTTCATCATCCGCTTCAGAACTGTACCTTTACAGAAGCACTCGATTTTGTTCGAGGCCCCGTTTGAGTTCGCGGAAGCGCTGCGTGTGGCGTTCCAGGAGGGCGTTCAGTTTGACTCGGTGGAGTCCACTCTTGGAGGCGCGGTTATTTGGCATTATGCTTACGGTTATACTACCGTAAGCATATGCCGATAGCAAGCCCCTTCCCTTCCGACACCACACCAGCGGCTCTGGAGTTCTCTCTGCTTCAGTCCTGGCTGGCATCCTCCACCGCCCTCCAACTCCCCCTCCACCAGATCGAGTCTCAGCAACAGGCCAAAGGCCGCGAGGTCCAACGCCTGCTCCTCCAAGCTCACTTGCAGCATCGCGGCAACGGAGATGTGGGGCTCGCTTTGCTCCTTCAACACCAAGACGGTGAGGGGCTCTACTCCTATCGCCGGCTTGGCACCCGATCTCTCACCACCGTCTTTGGCACCGTGGATCTGGTTCGCATGGGTTACTCCCGGCCCGGCGTGCCCAGCATCTTTCCACTCGATCAGGCACTGGCCTTGCCCGCGCGATCGTTCTCCTACGAACTCCAGCGGCGCCTGGTCAAGGCCGCCGTGCAGAACCCGTTCCTGGAATCGGTTCAGACCATAGCCGAGTTGACCGGCGTCTCCGTCTCCAAGCGCAGCCTGGAAGAGATCCTACCGGATGCCGCTCAGGACTTTGATGCCTTCTACCGCCAGCGCTCCGCTGTGCCGGCCACAGGCTCCATCCTGGTCGCAGCCGTCGATGGCAAGGGTATTCCCATGCTCAAACCCGGTGGCGCAAAACCCTCACACCGGCTGACCAAAGGGCAAAAGGCCAACAAGAAACGTATAGCCACGGTCGCTACTGTCTTCACGCGCGCGCCTTGGGTGCGGACTCCGCAACAGGTCATCGAAAGCCTGTTCCCGACCTGCCGTCGAACTTCCGGTCACGCACCCCCTCCTCCGCGTCCGGAGAACAAGCGGGTGTGGGCCAGTTTGCTCAAGGGCAAGACTGCCGTCATCCAGGAGGTGGCCGAAGAGATGGACCGCCGCGATCCGTCCCGATCATTGACTCGCCTGGCTTTGACGGACGGTGAGCGCGCCCTCCAGATTCGAGTCGAGGGGAAGCTCAACGTCACCTTGATCCTGGATCTGTTACACGTGTTGGAGAAACTCTGGAAAGCCGCCTATGTCTTCCATGCCGAGGGCAGCCTGGAGGCCGATCTCTGGGTGCTGGACCGAACCCTGCGAATTCTGTTCGGCGAGGTGGGCCAGGTGGTCAAGGGGATTCGCCAGAGCATCACCAAACGCGGTCTGTCCGGAGCCAGCCGGAAAACCTTGGAGGGAATCGCCGGCTACCTTTACCGCAACCGCACCCGAATGCGTTATGACGAATACCTCGCCAACGGTTGGCCGATCGCCAGTGGCCCGGTCGAAGGCGCCTGCAAGAACCTGATCAAAGACCGGATGGAGCGCTCCGGTATGCGTTGGACTGAGCAGATGGCGGAGGCCATCGTCCAACTCAGAGCCATCTATCTCTCTGGGGACTTCGACCACTACTGGGAATTCCACATCGCACAGGATCAGCGGCGCCTATACCCCTCTCCCTGGAAAGTCGTTCTAAAGTAGCCACACCCATATGAATTACACTCGCCGCGAATGTCTGCCGCTGCTCGCGGTTCCCGCGCTCCTGGCCCAACAGCCGTTCCAGAGCCAAACACCATCGACGGTGCGGTACAGCGTGGAAGCCGGTGCGGCAGTGGTGGAGATCACGAACGTCGCGTACGAACTGGCCGGGTCCGGAATTCCTGGACGGCCCCGAGACGAGCGCCTGGTGCTTCGCAAGAGCACGCGCACGCGCCAGGTGGTGGACGAAATCGGAATGCAGGCTTCGACCACGATTGAAGCCTGGCCGCTGGGTGTCGATCCCAAGCAAAAGCCCCTCTATTCGATGACCGTGCCCGGCTTCGATCCGGCGACAAAGAGGGGCGACCTGATCGTGATTTCGAAAGGCGTGGAGGAGGTCGAATGGTGGTCCGTCTATAAGCTCGGAAGCGGCGAGCGCCTGTTCGACACCTATGTACCGCTGGTCGAGTTGCGGGCACACGAGAACCAGCGCTACGCGGGGCTCGAGGCGCCGCCCGACAACGCCGCCGACATCCGTCTAAAAGCGCCGAATGTGGTGGCTGTACTGACTTACGCCTCCGCCGAAAGCGTTATTCGCGAGGTGCTCATCACTTGCGACGATCCTGGGCGAGCCCGGCTCTTTCGCTCCTATGCCGATTCGAGCCGCACCGTAACCTTCGGACGCGGCGCCCTCCGCGTAACGATCAGCCCGGATCCCCCGGCCGCGCCGGCAAGCGCAACGATCGTCGTGCCCATTTCTAACGACGACCTTGACGTCGTGCACAGCCAAATACCCGCCGGGCTCCACGTGACGGCCTGGAAACGATAGCGCGGGGGTGAATTCCGCGTCCGGCTGGATGTTGCCCGTAGGAGCTGCATTGAGGTATGTTCCAGGGCAGCGGGATGCACTGAGAGACTTGCTTGCCGCGGCCGGCACGCTCCCCCCCCAAATGAAACCGGATACAAGGCGAGCCTAGGCGAGGCATTGTGCAGCACACAGCCAGAGGCATGTGCATCTGCGCGGGCGGCGAAGCTGCACTGTGCCAGGTCAAAGGCTCACTGCGGCGCCGTCTCGCTTGCGTACTTCGCCTGCACCTTGAGCATTTCTTCCGGGATCTCTGAGCGGCTGGCCCGCCGGTATTCAAGATCGCGCGTGAGTTCCAAGGGAACCGGCTGATCGAAGGCCCGCTCGCCTTTCCATGCCGCGCCATGCTCGATCAAGATCCACACTGCGCGCCAGTTTTTTTGATAGGCAGCCCATCCGACCGGACCGTTGTTCGAATCCCTCTTGATCACATCGGCTCCGCGGTCGAGGAGCATCCGCAGCATGTGTATGGATTCGCCGGAGGAGTGATGGAGAACCTGCCACCACACGGGCCTGCCCGCGCCATCCAGGCTGTTGGGATCGGCTCCGGCTTTGAGCAGCAACTCGGTGACTGCGGGCCCGCTCAACATTCCGAGGGTCAAGGGCCAGTCTCCTGCGGGAGTCTGAATTTTCGGATTCGCTCCAGCCTCGAGCATCGCTTTGATGATCTCCACCGACGCGCTCGACTTGTCGATGTTGCAGAGAGCAAACCGGAACAGGGAATGGTCTCGGTGCCGCTGGTTGAGATCTCCTGCCGGCGGAATGAGGCTCTTCACCAGAGTGGCGTCGTGCGCCCGAATCGCATGAGCGAGCTTGCGCTGCGCCGGCCGGCTGAAGGTGGCATCCCCGGCGAGGCTGCGTTCGGTCTGGTAGTTTTGGAACCTGCTGTAGAGCGGACCGATCACGATCTGGATCAAAGGAAGCGCGAGGCCGAGGGTCGCGAACAGCCTCGCTTGGTCCGACTTGCCGAGCAGGAAGACGGCCAGAGGAACGCCCAGCAAGAGCGGCGGAACCACAAAAACCAGCCAAGCCCCGACCGGGCCTTCCGGTCCCCATCCTTTCGTGCTGGTCAAGGTCCACAGCATGAGAATGGCGTAGGCGATGGCCTCCAGGGTAAACAGTGTCCAAAAGACGCGCGTAATCATCGTTGAAGTCTTGTCGTAATGAAATGCGGGATATGCGCGGAGAAACGATCACTCCGATTTGATCATGTTCGTGAGCGCCACCGACGGTTCGAGCCACCGCTGGTCTGGCGCTGCTCCGCCGCCCGCTCCTGGCCACGCGCAAATTCGCGCTTCAGTTCCACGGCCGCTCCTTCGACGGTTGAGCCCGTATGAGGCCGCTGCGGATGTCAAGCGGTTTCTGGTGCGCGCGACGCCGAATCAGGCGCCGCAACCTCTGACTCTGATCGTGAATTGGCCGGCGCTCATGAAGAAGGGGTCGGGCGCGCAATGACGGTGGGAGATCGCCTCGGTCCGTACGAGATCCTCTCGCCTCCGGGTGCGAGCGGTATGAGAGGACATTCCTACTTTGCGTTGACATTTCACGGCGCCACCTTGTACCCTCCCCAGCCTTCTGTTATACAGGAACATTGCAACCTGCGATGGAAGGCGAGCGGTCGATTACGCAACTTCTCCGGCGTTACAACGAAGGCGATCGCGCCGTCTGGGAGGAGTTTGTCCCCATCCTCTATCAGGACTTGAGACGGCTAGCGCGGCAGCGCCTGCGAGGCGAGCGGCACGGCCACACACTATCCACTACCGCCCTGGTGAACGAATGTTACTTGCGCCTCATCGAAAATCGGCAGCTCGCCGCTGAGGACCGCGCCGGTTTCCTGGCGATCGCCAGCCAGACGATGCGCCGCGTGCTCGTCGACTATGCGCGCGGCCGAAATCGGGAGAAGAGGGGCCGCGATCAGGAGAAAGTCCCGCTGGAGGAGGCGGAGAACTGGCTGACAGATCGCGAGGCCGAGGAGGTCGTCTCGCTCGACGCGGCGCTCGGCAAATTGAACGAGTGGGACGCGCGCGCGGCCCAGGTGGTCGAATTGCGCTTCTTTGGCGGATTGTCGCTTGAAGAGACGGCGCAGGTGCTGGGTGTCTCGGCCAAGACAATTCAGCGGACTTGGTTGACGGCGAGGGCCTGGTTGCGGAAAGAAATCGGGCCTTTGTCCAATGATGTGTGACAAGATCGCCAATACCGGTGGGGCGGTCTCCCTGGAGCGATGAGAGGTCTCGATGGTGACGGATTCAGGCTCGTGGACTCGATTACGCGAAGCGTTTGAAAACGCGCTGGATCTCGCTTCGCCGCACGAGCGCGATGACTATCTGCGGCGCGCTCTGGCAGACTCCCCAGACCTGTTGCACGAAGCCCAACGAATGCTCGAAGCCCACGAGACCGCCGACCCGCTGGGAATCGAAAAGCGGCTGCTGAACGAGGGAGTACCGCAGGAACCGAGCCTTATAGGAAAGAAGATCGGCCCGTATCGCCTGCAGTCGCTGATCGGGCGCGGCGGGATGGGCGAAGTCTATCTCGCCGAACGCGAGGGCGCGCAATTCCGCCAGCAGGTGGCGCTGAAATTTCTCCTTCCCGGCCTTTACAGTTCGGAAGCGCTTGCCAGGTTCCGCCTGGAACGGCGGATTCTCGCCAAGCTGAACCATTCGCTGATCGCGCCGCTGCTTGATGGCGGCGTGACCGAAGATGCCCGGCCGTACC
>JBOGMR010000641.1:0-6094 GCA_050746825.1 Bryobacteraceae bacterium
AACAGGCACAATCCCCGAGGCGTGAAACGCAAAATGAGCAACTACCCGCTCCGCCGTCGCGGCGGCAAGCGCTCACCGCCCATTAATGTCGCGAAGGCCATTAGGATCGTTAAGTGACGAGTATTGCTGCTAGACCGGAGAATCGTCTTCGTCATCAGGAACGTTTGACTTCAGGCTGTTCCTGATGCGCCATGCGGCGAAAGTCCTCCAGAGTGAGTCCGAAGTCGCCCAAGACAACTTCCATTGAAACGGCGCCGCTGCGTTGGAGCGAATCCAAAGCCTCAGCGATTGCTTTGCGTTCGTCAGCGGTCTCGGGCTCGTCGTCGATCGGGGCCGCCGCGAGCTTTCGGACAAGCGGCTCTCGCGTCATCACCTGGAGCAAGCTGACGACGGCGGCAAGTTGGCCGGGTGCAAGGTCACACGAGTTGATCGAAGACCGAGGCATTACTTGCGGATTGACGACCCGCGTTGCGTGCGTTATACAATCTGATTCTGATGAACATCGCCGTTTTAGGCCTGGGGTTCATGGGGAGCACGCACCTCAAGGCCATCCAGAACATCAAAGGCGCGAAACTGGCGGCTGTCGTGTCTTCCGATGAGAAGAAACTTGCGGGCGACCTCACTTCCATTCAAGGCAATCTCGGCGGGCCGGGTGAGCGCATGGATTTCTCGAAGATCGCGCGGTACAAGTCGATCGGCGAGGCGCTGAAGGATCCGAAGGTCGAGGCGGTCGACATCTGCCTGCCGACCGACCAGCATGCGCCCGTCGCATTCGATGCGCTGCGCGCGGGAAAGCACGTGCTCGTCGAAAAGCCGATGGCGCTCGATGGCGCGACGGCGGAGAAGATGGTCGAGGAAGCGGCGCGCGCGAAGCGGGTGCTCATGACGGCGCAGGTGCTGCGGTTTTTCCCGGAATACGAGGCCGCGGCGCGGATGGTGCGATCGGGCGAACTGGGCGAGACGCGATCCGCGCTTCTGCGGCGCCGGTGCGCGGCGCCAGGTTGGAGCAAATGGCTTGGAGACGCGTCCCGCAGCGGCGGCGGCGTGTTCGATCTGCTGATCCACGATGTCGACTACTGCATGCAAGTATTCGGCGCGCCGGCGGCGGTGAGCGCGTTTGGACACGAGGACATGCCGCACGGCATCGACACGATCTGCGGGGCGCTGCATTATGATCACAAGGCGACGGTGGTGATCACAGGCGGATGGCACCATCCAAAGGCGTACCCCTTCTCCATGGAGTTCACGATCGTGTGCGACGGCGGCACGCTCGAGTACAGCTCCGCCGGGCGTCCGCTGAAGCTGTACGACGCGGCCGGCGGCGAGCGGGCTGTCGACGTGCCGCAGCAGGACGGGTTTCAGGCCGAGATCGAATACTTTGTCGAGTGCGCGTCGAAGGGCGCGCGCCCGGAGAAGTGCCCGCCCGAGGAGTCGGCGGCGGCGGTGAGAGTCACACGTGCGATGGTGGAATCGAGATCACGGAACGGAGAACCAATCGAATGCAGCCACTGAGAGACTTGGAAATCGGCGTAGTGTTCTGGGGCGGGCGCGACCCCGCAGAGACGGTGCGAGAGCACAAGGCGCTTGGAGTGCGGTGCGGGCAGCTTTTGGTTCCGGGCGGAATGGATGCGGGGCCGGCGTCGCAACAGGCCTGGAAGCGGGCGCTGGAGGCCGAGGGCTTCACGGTGGTGACGGTGTTCGCGGCGTACGACGGCGAGGACTACGCGGATATTCCGGCCGTACAGCGAACCGTCGGTTTCATCCCAAGGGAGACCAGGGCCGCACGCGAAAAGCGCACGTACGAAGTCATCGATTTTGGGGCTGCGCTGGGTGTCAAGAGTTTCGGTTGTCACATCGGCTACGTGCCGGAGGATACCTGCAACAGTGAGTATCTGGCGGTGCGCGACATGGTACGGCGGGTTTGCGATTACGCGGCCAGGCACGGGCAGACGTTCGCGCTCGAAACCGGGCAGGAGCCGGCGCCCGTGTTGCTGCGGTTTTTCAAGGATGTCGGCAAGCCGAATCTGCGAATCAATTTCGATCCGGCGAACATGATCCTGTACGGCAGCGGCGATCCGATCGACGCGCTGACGCTGCTCGCGCCGCATGTCGAATCGGTCCATGCCAAGGACGGCGACTGGCCGCCCAAAGGATCTCCGGATGCGCTCGGCGTGGAGAAGCCGCTGGGGCAAGGCTCGGTTGGGATGGAGCGGTTCGTCGCGAAGCTGAAAGAAGTCGGGTTCAAGGCGCCGCTCAACATCGAGCGGGAGACGCCGGATCACGCCGAGCGGCTGCGCGACATCAAAATGGGAGTCGGGTTGCTCGAGCGCCTGCGGGGGTAACGAATTCGTCGAGCGCGGCTTTGCGCATCAGGTCCGGAGGAAGGAGACCCTGGGCCAGCACGAAGTCGTGGAACTTACGCGCGTGGAAGCGCGGGCCGAGCGCCTTCTCGACTTCGGCGCGCAGCTCCATCAGGCGGAGATAACCGTAGAAATATGAAGTGGCCTGGCCGGGCGCGCGGAATGTGTACCGCTCCACCTCCTGGCGCGCCATGGCTTCAGAGCACACCACGTCTTCGGTAAGTACGCGGCGCGCTTGCTCGGGGGTGATCTTTCCCATCTGCAGCTCGGGATCGAGAAACGCGCGCGCGGCGCGTAGCATGCGGTACAGAATCGAGACGAGGCGGCCTTCAGGCGGCATGTGCGGCTGCATGATGGCTTCAGTGTAGAGGCCCCAACCCTCGGCGTTGGTGCTGTTGAAGGCAAAGATGGCGCGCGCGGTGGAGACGCCCTTCTCGACCATCGACGCGAACTGCATTTCGTGTCCGGGCCGGAGTTCGTGCGCGGCTATCGTCCAGGAGGCGGCGGCGAAAGTGAAGTCGTCGTACGCGTCGGATTTGCCCGCGGCATTGGGATTGTTGAGCGGCAGGACGAATTCGCCGGCCTCGCCGGTATTGCCGAGAAGGCGCGGCGGACGCATGTGAGGCGCTGGATTGGCCACGGACTCGGCGGGTGACGCGAGGCGAATGCGTGCCGGCCGGCCGGGAAGCGTGACGAGGTTCTCGCGGCGGACGATTTCTTCGATCTGGCCCAGGCGCTGGCGGTAGTGCGGGACGATGGCCTCGCCGGTGATCTGATCCTGCTTGAGGCGACGCACGACGGCGCGATAGCCGGTGAGGTCCCAGCCTTTTTCGCGCGCGACCTGGGCGGCAAGTTCCTGCGCCTCTCGCTGCATGGCGTCGAAGCCGCGGTGGGCGCGAGCGGCAAGTTCGGCGGGCGCAATGTCGACGCCGTAGTCCTTCAGGGCGATCGCGTAGAGCTCCGGCGGCAGGCGGAAGTCGGCGCGGGCGCGCGGAAGAATCTCCTTGCGCACGAAGTCGCTGTGGGCAGTCACCTGCGCGCGGAGTTTCGCCAGAGGTTCACGGTAGCCCTCGATTTTGTACTTGTCGAAGAGGGAGGCGATGCCGTCGAGAAAAGACGGCGCGTTCGCGAGGCTTTGCTCCACCTGCGCGCGGAAAGGGCCGAGCAGCGCCTCGTTGGAGAGACGCTCCCGAACTCGCTGTTCGGCCACCTGAGCAATCGGCGTGTAGCCTTTCTCCTCGCCGGCATAGCGGCGGAGACGGACGAGCGCGGCCGGACGGCGTTTCTCGGCGACCTGATCGTCGAGGAGAGTGCGAAGTCCACCGAAGACAAGCTGCGCGACGTTCGGCGCGGGCAGCAGGTATTTCTCGCCCACTTCCTGCTGGTGGAGTTCATCCTCGGCCGCTTTGATGAGGATCGTGAGGTCCTGGCGAACGGTCGGGTCTTGTTCGGCGGCGAGGCGGCGGCGCAACTCGGCCGCGGCTGCCTTGGTTTCCTCATGGCGCTTGAGACGTGCGGTCGTAGAGATGTCGGAGATTTTCTCGTCGACGCCCTCGATGCCGGTGCGCGAGGCCGATTCAGGCTCGTAGCGGGCGGAGATGTCGAGGAGGATGCGCGCGTGCTCGTTGCTGCGCTCGACCCATGTGGGAGCGCCGGGAAGGCTGGTCAGGAGAAGAATGGTTGCGAGAGCGAGGCGGCGCATCATTGTTAGCTTACAGCTTTCAGAAGCTGGTCAGCTCTGGTCCAGCATCGCGAGTAGATGCGAGCCTGCGACACAATAAAATCCGGTCAGTAGACCGCAGCACGGGCTTCATCAGAATCACAAGCATCATTGGCTTGCGATCGCGATGAGGCTCTCGTCGGTGCGCAGGTAAATCCGGCCATCCGCAATTACCGGCGATGCCAGCGTGCGCTCGGGAATCGAGTTGCGCGCGAGAATCTTCAGTTCTTTTCCGGCCTGGACCACGAACGCCTGTCCGGCCTCGTTGATGAAGATGACGCGGCCGGCGGCGGCCACTGGCGACGCGGAGAAGACGCCGCCGAGACGTTCGCGCCAGAGGAGCTTGCCGGTGGCGGCGTCGATCGCAGACGCAATGCCGGTTTCGTTCGCCATGTAGATGACGCCCTGGTAGTAAAGCAGTGACGATACGTACGGCGCTCCGGTAGGGACCAGCCAGTTCACGTGCGTGCTTGAGATGTCGCCTCTGCCGCCGGGCCGCAGCGCCATATACGGACCGCTCGAATAGCCGCGGCTCGCGTAGAGGACGCCGTTGTGAAAGACCGGCATTCCGATGGGAACGCGGTTCGGCTCACCGGTGTGCCAGAGCGGCTCGCCCGTGGACGGGTCGAGCGCGTCGATGCGCTCGCTGGAGTTCACGATCAGCTCGTCGCCGCGCGGGCCTTTGACCACGAACGGCGTCGAGTAAGAGCGGCGGTCCTTGCCTCGCTCCACTTTCCAACGCTGCCGGCCGGTGCGCTTGTCGAGAGAGACAATGTAAGCGGCGCCCTGATGGTCGCAGAGCAGGATGAGCGAATCCTTATAGAGTGCGGGCGAGCTGCCGTGGCCCCACAAGATTTCGAACGGGCCGATTTCCCTGCCGAGATGACGTTGCCACACCAGTTTCCCATCGAGCGAGAAAGCCAGCAGTTGACCGGTACCGAACCACGCGTAGACAAACTCGCCGTCGGTGACGCAGCTTGGACTCGCGAGATTGTGCTTCATATGGACGGCCTGAAGTGGGCCATCTGCGTCGAAGCGGTGCTCCCACAGGAGCCGCCCGGCGCGCGAAAAAGCGTGGACGGCGAACTGGACGGCTTTGCGCTCACCGGTCTTTCGCGGGACGACGCCGCTGTTTTCGAAATCGCGGCCGCGCTGCTCGAAGGGGCCGTCCCCGATTTGTGAGGTGATGAAAATGCGGTCGCCCCAGAGGATGGGCGTCGAGGTGCCGAGCCCGGGCAGCGGAGTCCTCCAGGCGATGTTGCGAGTTGCGGACCATTCGACAGGAGGCGCGGTCTCGGGAGAGAGGCCATCGGCGGTGGGACCGCGCCAGTGCGGCCAGTTGGCGGCGTACATGGTGGAGGCGAAAAGAACTGCCAGGAGCGTGCGCGTGCACATGGGTTTATTATGGTCCAGGAGCGAGGCAGTGCGATGAAGGTCCCGCTGGCGAGAATCGCGCACACACGGTCGGGGGATAAGGGAGACACAGCCAACATCGGCGTGATTGCGTGGGAGGCGCGCCACTATCCGATCCTGGTGCGCGAGGTGACAACGGCGCGCGTCAAGGAATTCTTCGGAGCGCTGGTCGAAGGCGCAGTCGAGCGATTCGAGCTGCCGAACTTGGGAGCACTGAATTTTCTGCTGCACCACTCGCTGGGCGGTGGCGGCACCGTGTCGCTGCGAATCGATGCCCAAGGCAAGACGCTCGGCGCCGCGCTGCTGCGGCTCGAAATCGAATGCAGCGAGTCGGAATTGGGCGAAGCATGAGTCAACTCGAAGTCCATGACGATCGAGGGGTGCGGCGCCTGGTCCTCAACCGGCCGGAGAAGCGGAATGCGCTCAGCTTTGCGCTCTGCCGCGAGATCGTCCTGGCGGTCGAGGAAGCCTGGCACGACGAGACGGTAGGTGCGATTCTGTTGTCGGCGAACGGACCGGCGTTCTGCGCCGGCATGGATCTCGCCGAGATGTTCACGCCCGAAGCCGAGACGCTCAGCCACATTCACGAACAGTTATTCAC
>JBOGMR010000642.1:0-4381 GCA_050746825.1 Bryobacteraceae bacterium
TGCTGTGGGGCACCGGCCTGGGACCGGTGTCGGGCAATGAGGGAGCGGCGCCGCTGCCCGGTGATCAGAGTGTGGATATTGAAGTCTTCGCCGGGGGCAGGCGCGCCACCGTCTCCTATAAGGGCCGCTCCGGTTGCTGTGCGGGAATCGACCAAATCGCCTTCATCGTGCCGGATGGTGTGGAAGGCTGCTACGTGCCGCTGGTGGTTCGGGCCGGCGGCGTCGTGAGCAACTTCGTGTCGATGGCGGTTGCGGCGTCGGGCAGCACGTGCTCCGATCCGTTCTCCTATTCCCAGGAAGATCTGCAAAAGCTGCAAACGAGCGGCTCATTCCGCAGCGGAGGCGTTACTCTGTCGCGGTCGATCTCGAAGTTTACGTTCCAGACCACCACGATTGAAAGCCGGACCGACTCCGGATCGGGTTCATTCATCCGATGGGATCCTGCCACGCTGCTGGCGAACGTGGGGCAGACGCCCACCTTGGGCAGTTGCACGCTGAACACCTACCGTGGCACGCCCAACATTCCTACCTTCACGCTCCTGGACGCCGGCCAGGTGCTGAACCTCAGCGGGCCAAAGGGCAACAAGCAACTCACCAGGCAGTTTGGCGTGTATTCGGCGACACTGGGCGGCGGCACGCCGATCCCAGGCGGTCCCGCGGTGCAGCCGGATTATCTCGATCCAGGCGAATACACAGTGGACAACGGCAGCGGCGGCGCCGATGTAGGAGGGTTCCGGGCGCGCGTCACAGTTCCCGTCGCGCTGGTTTGGACCAATCAGGACAGCATCACGACGGTCGCGCGTGCGCAGGATCTGCGCATCACCTGGACGGGCGGCGATGGCCGCGACTTCGTCATCATGACAGGGAGCTCCTCGACTGGAACCGATCCCCGAAACCTGACGTCCAGCTCGTTCACCTGCATCGAGCGCGTGTCGGCAGGGGGATTCACGATTCCGTCGTACGTAGTGGGTTCGTTACCGGCGAGCGAACAAGGGTTCCTGAGCGTAGGTACTTTCTCGAGCGCCGAGAACAATCGATTCACTGCGCCCGGCCTCGATCAAGGCAGTTTTAACTACAACTTCAACTCGTCGAAGAGTGTGCGGTATCAGTAGGACAGCGGACGGGGGAGGCGGTTCCGTCTGCCCCCGCTTACGCCTTGGGCGTCGCCTTACCACGGTGCTTCTGATACTTGCGCTCGAACCGGTCAACACGTCCCGCGGTATCGATCAGCTTCTGTTTCCCCGTGAAGAACGGATGGCAGCTTGAGCAGATTTCGACTCGGATGTCGCCTTTGTGCGTCGATCGCGTCCGGAACGTATGCCCGCACGCGCAGATCACACCAACTTCGTTGTACGCAGGGTGAATGCCAGCCTTCATGGGATCCTTTCGAACAGACCTTCGGTACTCTTCAGTGTATCACGGACCCCATGTTAACCTGGGGTCGTGGAGCTGTCCCCGCTCTTCGTCGAAGCCTTCGAATACGCCGCCGCCCTGCATGCGGGCCAGCAGCGCAAGGGCTCATCGACGCCTTATATCTCGCACCTGATGGCCGTCTCCGCGCTCGCGCTCGAACACGGAGGCGGCGAAGACGAAGCGATTGCCGCGTTGTTGCACGATGCAGTGGAGGACCAGGGCGGCGCGCCCGTGCTCGAGCAGATCCGCATGCGGTTCGGCGACGCCGTCGCCGGGATTGTCGAGGGCTGCACCGACGCGGACACAATTCCCAAACCTCCGTGGCGCCCGCGCAAAGAAGCCTATCTCGCTCATTTGCAGAACGCCCCTCCTTCGGTCCGGCTCGTTTCATGCGCCGACAAACTGCACAACGCGCGATCGATCCTCTGTGACTATCGTCAGGCCGGAGAGGCGGTGTGGGCGCGATTCACCGGCGGGCGCGATCAGACTCTCTGGTATTACCGTTCCCTGATCGTGACATTTCGAAACGGCGGGCCCTCCGTGCTGGCCGAAGAGTTGGCGCGGACCGTAAGTGAGCTTGAAATCCTCGTCGCGAGAGGACGAACCTGATGCGCTGGCTCGTTCTCCTATGGCTCGCGGCGCAGGCCCCTCCGCCGCAGTTGCCGGCTCCGAAATACGCGCGGCCCGCACCGGCGCAGCCCATCCCGTTCAGTCACAGACAACACATCTCGGTCGCGCGCCTCGAATGCAGGCAATGCCACGAAATCCCGGATCCCGGAGACTTCGCGGGCATCCCTGCGACCGCCAAATGCATGGCGTGCCACGTGGCCATCAAGAAGGAGAGCGAGCCGATCCAGCGGCTGGCGGCGTTTCACAAGGATGCCAAGCCGGTGCCTTGGGCGAGAGTCTATCGCATCCCCGACTACGTTTTCTTCAGCCACAAGCAGCACGTCGCCAAGGGCACGGCGTGCGAAGCCTGCCACGGACAGGTGCGCGAGCGCGATGTGCTCAGCCGCGAAAAGGACATCTCCATGGCGGCATGCATGGAATGCCACCGCGCGACCAGCGCGTCAATCGCCTGCGACTTTTGCCACGAGCCGAAGTGACCCGTTACGCGCCCGCGCCGAACGCTGCTTGCTGGCGCGCCCCGATCTCCTCGGGCGTCAAGTCTTCTTTGCGGGTCGCAATGGCCCAGCTAAAACCCAGCGGATCCTGCACAGACCCGTAGCGGTCGCCCCAGAACTGATCCGTCAGCGGCATTTTCACCTGACAGCCCGCGGCGACGGCCTGGTTGAATGTGGCATCGGCGTCGAGAACGTAGAGGCTCAGCGTCACGGGCCAGTGTCCCTCCGCGATCGGGGGCATTCCGAATTCCGGGAATTCGTCGTGCAACATCACCATCGAATCGCCGATCCGCACCAGCGCGTGCATTAACTTGCCGCCGGGGCCGGGCGCTCGCGAAATTTCCACTGCGTTGAAAGCGCGCTTTAGAAAGTCGATATAATCCGCCGCGCCTTTCGCTGTGAGATGCGGCGTCAGCGTGTGAAAACCGGGGGGAACAGGACTTGCAGCTTTTGCCATAACGCGCTCATGATAACATCCGCGAGATCCCGGCCCTGGGCCGCCCCACGATCTTCGACTCCACGTCACGCCGTCTGATTCGTCGCGATGCACCAGATGTTCCCGCCGGGATCGCTGACCACGCCGACGCGGGCTCCATACGGCTTGTCTTCCGGCGCAGACACGGATGTGGCTCCGGCTTCGAGCGCTGTTCGATACACGCTATCGGCATCGCTCACGGAAAGATGAAGCATCGTTGGCCTGGGATGCCACTCGCCATGCGCCTCACCCATTTCAACGACTGAATCGCCGATCCGCACCTTGGCGTGCAAGATCGTGCCGTCCGGAGACTGGTGGCACATCGCTTCCTCGGCTCCGAAAGCGCGCTTCAGGAACTCGATCAGGTCCCCCACGCCCTTCGTGTGCAAGTACGGCGTGATGGTGCGCAAGCCTTCCGGCGCGTACCGCCCGGCTTCCAGCTTGTGAGTGGCGATGTACCATTCGTTCCCGAAGACGTCTTTCACGCCGGCTTCACGGTCCCCGTACGGTTGATCCACCGGCTCGCCCGACGAGATTCCGCCCGCGCCGATCGCGCGCCGGTAGACCGCGTCCGCATCCGGCACATAGAGGTGAATGGAAGCCGGCATGGGCGCCAATCCCGGACCCGAATCCGCCAGCTCCAGGATCGATTCGCCAATCCTGACCTCAGCGTGCATCACCTTGCCGTCCGGCGCCGGCACGCGCTTCACAGGCTGCGCGCCGAAAGCGCGCCGGACAAAATCGATCATCGCGTCGGCGCCGTCCACAATCAGGTATGGCGTGATGCTGTGGAACCCCGGGCGTACGCCGCGCGCCGCCTGCTTGCCGGCGTACTCCTTCCTCCACGCATCGGCGCGCCGCTGCATTTCTTCGGTGGACACGTCTTCGGTGTGAGTCGCCAGGATCCAGGTGTGGCCGAACGGATCAGCCAGACGGCCCGTGCGGTCGCCGTAGAACTCGTCGTGCACCGGGTTGATGATCTTTGCGCCCGCTTCGACGGCTTGAGCCGCCAGCGCGTCAACGTCGTCGACGTACAAGTGCACGATCACAGGCGACCCTCCCAACGTCTCAGGGCCGAGCGCACCCCACCCGGGGTTCTCCTCGCCGATCATGATGGGCGAGTCGCCAATCCTGACCTCGGCGTGCATGATCTTGCCGCCCGGCTCCGCCAATCGCATGATCTCGGTCGCACCGAATGCTTTCTTGTAGAACTCGACCGCGCCGGCGGCGTCCCTGACGATGAGAAACGGCGTCGCAGTATGGAAGCCTTCCGGAATGGGTTTCAGTTTGGGTGACATGCTACTCCTTTCCAATTCGGCTTTCAGCCGGGCTCTGAAGTCCTCGCGCGGCAGGTCGCGCAGTTCGGCGG
>JBOGMR010000643.1:0-10447 GCA_050746825.1 Bryobacteraceae bacterium
GATCATGGAGGCGATGGCGATGGGCAAGGCGATCGTGAGCACTCCGGCCGGCGTCAACGGCCTCGACATCCGTCCGGATGAAGAAGCGATCATCGCCTCAACGCCCGAGCAGTTCGCCGATGCGGTGCGCTTGCTGCTCGGCCACCCCGGCCGCCGCCGCGCCCTCGGCGCCCGCGCCCGCATCGCAGCCGGGCAACGCTTCGACTGGAACCAGATTGCGGATCGTCACCGCAAGTTGCTCACCGGCGTGACGTAAGCCGCGTATCCGCGAGGCCTCACACAGAACCGGTAGAGGGAGTGCCTCATGGGCCGGCGGCCCACCCAAGGTGATGAAGACGCGGCCGGCATACGGGGTGTTTTCGGAGCCTTCCCCGCGTCTTCAACGGAGCGGCCAGGGGTCTACTGCAAGGTTCAGCGTCGCGTCAACCGTTTCATTCGCCTGGCGTGAACTGGAGCTGGAACCCCAGCTTCCTGCACAGCGCAATCATCGGCGCGTTCTCCGGCGAAACTTCAGCCACCACGCGCTCGACGCCCTCGCGGCGCGCCACGTCGATCAGCCGCTGCAACAACTCGCCCCCGAGCCCGCGGTTCTGCCAGTTGTCGCTGACCAGCAGAGCGAACTCCGCGTCGCCCGTGCCATGGACCCGAGTCAGGCGGCCCACCGCGAGGATTTCGCCCGCGTGCCCGGCGGCCAGCGCCATCTCGCGATCGTAATCGATGAAGCAGATTCGCGTCAGCCGCTCGTGCGCGATGCGCTGATTCAGGTGAATCAGGTGAAAGTAGCGGAAGTAGACGCTGTGCTCGGACAGGCTTTGATGGAACCGGACCATCAGCGGCTTGTCCTCAGGGCGGATCGGCCGGATCGTGATCGAGGTCCCATCCTTCATCGTCCAGGGGATACTGGATCAGATTCCACAACACCGTGTGGCCTACGCTGCCGGCGTTTTCGGTTGCGCCGATCACAGCCACGCTGCGCGGCGTAAAGAAAGGCTCCAGCGGGCTGCGCCGGGAGCTGAGAATGTCGTGAGCCTGCTCGGTGCCGGGAGTCTTGCTCGTGACCGTGTCGCGGATCATTTCTATTGTTATGACACGATCTCTAACAGCCCTGGGTGGAAACCGCTCCCTCACGGTCGCGGCTCTGCTACGTGTTCACTCTACTGAGCCGCGCGCGTAAGCAAGCGGTCTTTCGGGATTTCTGCCTCGGGCTGCCAGGGGTAGTGCGCTTCCGCTGCTGGAAGTGAAATAATGAGGGCAACGGAAAAGCTCAGGCAGCGGGGACGTTGGGCGCTGCGTTGGAGGTGCTAGCTTGAGCACGATTCGATTTACAGTTAACGGAAAATCGCGCACGGTCGACACGGAGCCGGAGCGGCCCCTGCTCGAAGTGCTGCGCGAGGACCTGGGGCTCACGGGAGTCAAGTACGGCTGCGGCGAGGGCCAGTGCCGCGCGTGCACGGTGCTGCTCGATGGACGCGCGGTGACCTCGTGCCAGACACCCGTGCGCACAGTCTCAGGCAAGAAGATCGTAACCATCGAGGGACTGTCGTCGGGCGATCGTCTCCACCGCGTGCAGCAGGCCTTCATTGACGAAGGCGCGATGCAATGCGGCTACTGTGTGCCGGGCATGGTCCTGACGGCGGCGGCGCTGCTGGAGCGGACGCCGCGCCCGACTGAAGCCCAGATTGTCGAAGGCTTGAATGGAAATCTGTGCCGGTGCAGCGGCTATCCGCGGATCGTGGCCGCGGTGCGTCGCGCGTCGGCGATGGCCGTGGAAACAGGAGGAGCGGGCAATGGCGGACGAGATTGAAGTGAAGGAAAACTTCGAGCCGGAGCGCTACGAGTTGCGCGAGGGTCCGGCCCACGTCTTCTCCGTGAACCGCAGGGAATTTGCGGGAGTGGCCGGCGGAATCCTGATCGCCGTCTCGGCGCAGGAAGCGCGCGCCCAAAGAGGCGGCAGAGGCGGGCAAGGCGGAGCCGGAGGGAGCGGCACACTCGAATCGCGTCTCGTGATCGGAACGGACGGAACCGCGACGGTCCTGACGGGCAAGGTCGAGGTGGGGCAAGGATCGCGCACTGAGCTCGCGATGGCTGCGGCCGAAGAGCTACGCATGCCGATCGATAAGGTGCGCGTCGTGATGGCGGACACCGATCTGGCGCCGAATGACGGCATCACGGCAGGAAGCCGGACGACGCCGGCCACGGTGCCTGCGGTGCGAAGCGCGGCTGCGGCCGCTCGCGAGCTGCTGCTCGAGGTGGCCAGCCGGAACCTCCAAACCGACAAGTCGCGACTGCAGATTCGCGACGGCGCGGCGAGCCTTGGCGGCTCGGACAAAAAGTTCGGCTACGCTGACCTGGCGCGCTCGCCCGAGCTCGCGGCCGCGAACAAACAGGCGGCGCCTTCGAGCGCTGTGATCACGCCGGTGAAGGAGTGGAAACTGCTGGGCACTCCGGTACCGCGGACCGACGGACGCGACATCGTCACCGGCGCACACCGCTTTCCGTCGGACGTGGTGCGGCCCCGGATGCTGTATGGCGCGGTGCTGCGTCCGCCGTCTTATGGAGCGTCGCTCGCGTCCGCCGACATCGCGCCTGCGCAGAAGATCGCGGGCGTGACAGCCGTGAAGGAAGGCGGCTTCGTCGGGTGCGCGGCGCCCACCTCGTTCGCCGCTCGTAAAGCGGTGGAAGCGATCGCGCCCACAGCCAAGTGGGATATCAAGGACCACGTTTCGAGCAGCCGCTTGTTTGCGCACTTGAAGGAGACCGCTGCCAAAGACGACGGCGACAGCGCGCGAAGACCTCGCGTGCAGGCGAAGGGATCGATCGACAAAGGGCTGGAACAGGCGCAGAAGCGCATGAAGGCGACGTACCAGGTAGCGTACATCCAGCACGCTCCCATGGAGCCGCGCGCCGCCGTGGCCGAGTGGCAGGGCGGCCGCCTCACCGTCTGGACCGGGACGCAGAATCCACACGGCGTGCGCGATCAGCTCGTGCAGGCGTTTCACCTGACGCCGGACAAGGTACGCGTGATCGTGCCGGATACCGGCGGGGGTTTCGGCGGGAAGCACACGGTGGAGACCGCGATCGAAGCGGCGCGGCTCGCGAAGGAGTCGGGCAAGCCGGTGTCGCTGCGATGGACGCGCGCCGAAGAATTCATGTGGGCCTATTTCCGGCCCGCCGGCCTGTTCGAAGTGGAAGGCGGCCTGGACAGCAAGGGCCTGATCGCCGCGTGGGACTTCAGCAACTATCTGTCAGGAACCGCGGCCATCGAGAGCCCGTACCGGATCGCGAACTCGCGCACGCGATTCCTCAGTTGCGATGCACCGTTGCGCGGAGGCTCTTACCGCGGCATCGCCGCGACTGCGAACAATTTCGCTCGCGAATGTTTTATGGATGAGCTGGCCGGCGCCGCGGGCGCCGATCCGCTCGAGTTTCGTCTGGCGAACCTGGAAAATCCGCGGTTGCGGGATGTGCTGATCGCGGCGGCGAAAAGCTTCCGGTGGGACGAGCGGCGGAAGAACCGCAGGAAAGGCGCAGGCATCGGACTGGCAGGCGGCACAGAGAAGGGCTCGTACGTCGCCGCGTGCGCCGAAATCGAGGCAGCGGGCGATGGCGGAATTCGGATCCGCGACTTTCATATGGCGTACGAATGTGGCGCGATTCTGAATCCCGCAAATCTACGCGCTCAAATCGAAGGCAGCATCGTCCAGGGATTGGGCGGCGCGCTGACCGAGGAGATCGAGTTCGAGGGCGGCCGGCTCAAGAACGGCAGTTTCGCCAAGTACCGTGTGCCACGCTTCCGCGACGTCCCGCCGATCGAAATTCAAATGCTCAACCGGCCGGATCTGCCGTCGGTCGGCGCCGGAGAGACGCCCATCATCGCGGTCGCGCCCGCAATCGCGAACGCCGCCTTCGATTTGAACGGCGTACGCGCCCGCTCAATGCCGGTCCGCCTGAAGAAGGCGTAACCGCAGTCCGATCCAGTCGTGCCCTCACGCCTCGGTTTCGGCGCGAAACAAACGTAACTTGTCCCTGTAAGCAAGCTGCACGCGCCGGCGGTGGGTGAACCCGCTGTCATTTCCCGTTACAAGTTGTGACAATCAGGTGTGACAACTCATCTCGCTGCGCTTTCTGCGACTCCCGCGTTCTGCTGTCACAAACCGCTGTGACAGGCGCCTCGAGTCCGGCGCCATCCATCGCGGCTTACTCGCTGGAACTCCGATGCTGCCGGGGCCCAACGCCAGAAGGCCGCAAGCTTGCACTCTAACTTTATACGCCTGCTTCGGCGATTGCTCCGAGCGACGCCGCTTTCCCCAGGAAGAAAGAGGTGGTCGCGGCCTAAGGGACGCGCGGACCTGCCCCGAAGTGATAAACAACAGGTATGCAACGATGGATGACCTTGGCGGTCTGTCTGCTCGCGCTCGGTCTGACGCTGTCACGCAGCCAGAACGAATCGCCGCGCGGAGGCTATCAGACGAACGCGCGTTACCAGAGCGAAGATGCCGCAGTCGACAAGGGCGAAAAACTCGGCATTGGCGAAGTAACGTGGGAAGGCCCGCGCGAAGTCGTCGTGGACTCGCTCGCCAGTTTCAAACTCAAATACACCGCAGGCCGCGCGGGTATGAAGGCGGGCGGCGGCATTCGTCTCGCGTCGGCGCACGGCATGGGAACCGACTGGGGCGGCCAGGCGTTGCAAGCGACCGGCCCGCAAGCTGAGAATTTTCTTGCCTACCGCACCTCGCGCAGCGGCGAACTCCAGTGGATCTCGCATCAGGCCGTCGCGAAGAATCCGTTGTTTGCTCGTTATCATCCCTGGCAGAACATCAATGAGTTCAAGCTCGCCGGCGCGGCTTTGCAAGCGGGCGGCTTCATCGAGATCACGCTTTCCCGCGTGCGCATGCAGCGCTGGGACGAGTCGGCCTTCACACTCAAGTTCTACATTGATGCATCCGGCGACGACGACTATCTGCCGCTGCGCAAGAATCCTCAGATCAGGATCGTGGGCGAGCGCCCGGTTGAGATCAACGTCATCGCGCGGTCCGATTGGGTTGCGGGGCAACCGGGCTCGATCAATGTGTGGTTGGGAGACCGCTTCGGAAATCCATCCGAGAGCTACCGGGGCACGGTAGTTCTGGAAGGCGCCGGCGCTCCGGTGGAGCACACGTTCCAGGCGAGCAATCGAGGCGTCTGGCGCGCGACGCCGGCGCCGTTTAGCAAGCCGGGCGTCTACCGTGTCAGGGCGCGCGAAAAAAACGGCAGCCTCGAAGGGACCGGCAACCCTATCGTCGTTCACCAGAAGCCGCCGAGGCGGAAGCTGTACTGGGGCGATATCCATACTCACACCATGTACTCGGACGGGCGCGGGAGCCCCGCCGAGACGTACGACTTCGGCCGCCGCATCGCCGCGCTCGACTTCGCAGCCGTCACCGATCATTCCTTCATCACCACCGACGCGATGTGGCGCGACATCCAGGAGACAACCAACAAGTTCTACCAGCCGGGACAATACGTGACGTTCCTGGGATACGAGTGGAGCGGGATGACCGATGTCGGCGGGGATCACAACGTCTACACCACCGAGACGTCGATGCCGATCATTCGCTGCTACTCCTACTTCAACTACGAGAATCTGCGCATGTATCGCGGCCCGGACCGCGGCGCCAACCATGTCGAGGACCTGTTCCGCATGCTCGGCCAACGCTTCCGGAATGAGAACATTCTCGTGATCCCTCATTATGGCGGGCGGCAAGGCAACCCGGCCTTTCACAATCCGCAACTTCAGCGCCAGATCGAAATCTTCTCCGATCATCGCCGCTCTGAAGACTGGGTCAATCAGTTTTTGCGCAACGGGCGCCGCGTCGGCATCATGGCCTCAACAGACAATCACGCGGGCAATGCGGGGTACGGCGTCCGCCGCAACGAAGTGGTGCGCGGCGAGGAAGGAGCCGTCTTTTCGCGCACCAGTCCCGCGGAGCGAGGCACCTCGCTGATTGCCGCTTATGCGGACGCCCTGACGCGCGAAGGAATTTTCCAGGCCATGTATCATCGGCAGACTTACGCGACTACCGGGTCGCGGATCATTCTGCGGTTCGAAGTGGACGGTGCGCCGATGGGGTCGGAAATCCGCGCGAGCAGGCGGCCGCGCATCACTGCATCCGCGGAGGGAACTGCACCGATCAGGACCTTCCGCATTGTCAAGAACGGCAGGATCATTCATGCCGTCGAGCCGGCCTCCTCAACCGCCACGATAGAATATGTGGATACTTCGGACGACTACTCGAAGGCGTTTTACTACGTCGACCTGGTCCAGACCGATGGCGAAAAGGCGATATCAAGTCCTGTGTGGGTGAACTGACATGCTGCATCGAATCGTGCCCCTCTACCTCGCGCTGGGCCTCTCCGCCGCTGCGCAAACGACTTTGGGAAGCGCCGCGCTCAGCGGTACGGTCACCGACAACACCAATGCGGCGGTGCCCGCGGCCAAGGTAACGCTGACCGAAATAGCGCGCGGGCTCGACCGCGAAGCGGTGACCAACGAGGTCGGCCGGTTCGTCTTTCCGACGATTCCCGCGGGCCTTTACCAACTTCGCGTGTCGAAGGACGGCTTTGAGACGTACGAGTTGACGAATCTCAACATTGAAGTCGGGCAACTCGCGACGATCAACCCCGAGCTGAAGCTCGGCCAGGTGAGCACCGTGATGACCGTTTCGGGTGAGCGCCAGATCCTGATTGAGACCGAGTCCAACACGATAGGCACCGTGGTCGACTCGGCGCGCGTGGATGCGCTGCCACTGAACGGCCGGAATTTTCTGCAGCTCGCGCTGCTCTCGGCCGGGTCCAACGAGGCGACTGGCCGCGCAAACGTCTCCGACCAGACGGGACACCCTGGACGCTCGGTAATCGTCGCCGGGAACATGGGAGGCGCCACCGGCTACCTGATCAATGGCATTGCAGTCCGCGGCGGACGGCTGGGCGAGTTGTCTCTAAACCTCTCGGTGGGCGATATCGATCAGTTCAAAGTGCAGCAGAGTTTCTTCATGCCCGATCAAGGACCGAACCCGGGTCTGGTGAACGTCACGACGAAGGGCGGCGGAAACCAGTTTCACGGCCAGGCGTTCTGGTTTGTTCGCAACAAGGCATTCGATGCGAACAATTTCTTCGCGCCCACGCCGGAGGATCTGAAGCGGAACCAGTACGGGTTTACGCTCGGCGGTCCCGTCTTCCCCGCCAAGACCTGGTTTCATACCCACTACGAAGGACTCCGCGAGATCACGGGCCTGTCGGCGCGCGCCTACGCAGCCACTCGGGCCATGATGGGCGGCGATTTTCGTGAGGTCGCCGAGATCATCTACGATCCCGCAACCTTCGATCCGGGAACCGGCCGGCGGCAGCCCTTTCCGAACCAGACCATACCGGACAACCGCATCAACGCCGTCTCGCGGCGCCTACTGGAATACTACCGACCCGGCAGCAGCCTCTCGCAGCGTCCGCAGAATCTCTTTCGCAATCCGCGAAACACCCTCGATGACGACCAGTTCAGCGCGCGACTCGACCATTCCCTCACGCCGAACCAGTTCCTGTTCGGCCAGTTCATCTGGCAGGACTCGCCGGCCGTTGTGGAAGCGATCATGCCATCCGCCGGCGTCTTTTACCCGAGCGAGGTGCAGATGTTGATGGCGCAGCACACCTGGACGGTGTCGCCCACTCTCGTGAGCACGGCCCGGATCGGCCTCTCGCGCAACCTGTCGCTGAACAGCAACGAGGGTCGAACGCTTGGACCGGTTCTCCCTCAGATCGGCATCCAGAACACGCTCGACAAACGTGGCATCACCGGGATCTCGTTCCAGGAGTATGCGGGCTTCGGACGCGCCGCCGGCGACCTGGGCAATATCGACAACAACTATCAGCTCGACGAAGGTCTGAACTGGATGCGCGGCCAGCACAACGTTCAGTTCGGAACCAGCGTTCGCTACCGGCGCACCTGGCAGCAGAACGCGAACGCGGGAGCGCTCGGCGCCCTCGGCTTCCAGAGGACGTTCACCACTCAGCTTGCGCCCGACGCGCAGGGACGCCTCGTTCCGCAACGCGCCAACACTGGAAATTCGTTCGGCGATTTCCTCCTCGGGTACAACACGACTGGCTCGTATCGCGGCCTGCCGATGCTGCCGTACCGTTTCACACAGCTCATGCCCTATTTCCAGGACACGTGGAAGGCGGCGCGCAGCCTGACGCTGAACTACGGCATCTCGTATTTCTTCGCGACAGTTCCCGAACCACAAGGATGGGCGAGCAATCTCGCGCACGGCTTCGACGAGTCAACGGGCCTGCTGAAGTTTGCGGCGCTGGGCGAAATCGATCCCCGGGTGGTCAGCCGCGACGGCAACAACTGGACGCCGCGCCTGGGCTTTGCCTGGCAGCCGGCCTTTATGCCGCGCACCGTGTTTCGCGGCGGCGCTGGCATCTACTACAGCGACACACGGCTGATCGAACTGCAGTTTGCGATGGTCGGCCCGCCATTCAACGACAGTGTCGACATCATCCACAATCAGTTCGAACCGCGGCCGGCGTGGATCCTGGGGCAGAACATATTTCCGGCGCAACCGCCGCTCCCGCTCGACAAGAATTACGCATCCCGCTTGACCAATGCCGCGCCCTTCCTGATCAACGAGCGGGGACGCGATCCTTACATGCAGCAGTGGAATTTCTCGATCCAGCATTCACTCACCAGCGACAACCTGATCGAGCTGGCCTACCTCGGGTCGAGCAATCACCGGCTCCAAAATCGCTACGATTACAACCAATGCCGGGTCGGGCAGGATCTGCGCTGCGATCAGGCGACGCGTCCGTGGACACGATATACGAGCCTGCTGCGCGCCGATTTCAACGGAAATTCTTCGTACAACGCACTGCTCGCCAAGTTCCAGCATCGGTCGTCGCGCGGCTTGAACCTCAACTTCGAGTACACGTGGGCGAAGGCCCTGAACGATTCCCGGGAGGGTGCGGCGTCAACCAACGCACAGATCACCAACTGCCGGCGTTGCGACAAGGGCGACGCGTCGTTTGACGTACGCCACCGGGCGGTTGTGAGCGCGTTGTACGATCTCCCGATCGGACGCGGCAGGGCTTATGGTGCGCAAGTGCCCGCCTTGGCCGACGCCCTGGCCGGAGGCTGGACGGTAACCGGGATCGCTGTTTTCCAGACGGGCATCCCGTTCGACTTCAGCGTGCCTGCGACTACCGGCGCCGCGTTTGTGACTCATCTGCCGAATCGTCTTTGCGACGGACGCGACAGCAATCTCGCAGGAAACCTGCGAGATAACGGCTTCCTTTACTTTCGCCGCGAATGCTTCGAGACGCCTCGCACGGGCTTCTTCGGCAACGCAGGGCGCAACACCATCCACGGCCCCGGCATTCACAACTGGGACCTTGGCATCCAGAAGCATTTCCCGATTCCGCTCCGCGAGGGGATGCGCCTGCAGTTTCGAGCCGAGATGTTCAACGCGTTTAACCACGCTCAATTCAGCAACCCGGCCGGCAATCTCGCTTCGACGAACTACGGCCTGGTCACCAGCGCGCGCCAACCGCGCCGCGTCCAGTTTGCATTGAAGCTGATGTTCTGAGGAAGGCGTGGAACAGGCGCAAGCGCCTGCCGCCCGCAAGCTCACTCGGCGCGTAGAGCGTGCACCGGATCCACCGTCGTTGCTCTGCGCGCTGGAACGTACGTCGCCAGCAAGGCAGCGGCGACAAGCACGGCGGAGACCGCGATGTAAGTCATCGGATCGAGCGGTCTGACTTCAAACAACAGCGTTGACATCAGGCGCGCTAAAGGGATCGCCGCGGCCAGACCGCAGGCCACGCCGGCGCTCGCCAGCAGAAGGCCGTGGCGAAGGAACATCTGCCTCACGTTGCTCTGGGGCGCGCCGAGGGCCATGCGAATCCCGATCTCACGGGTACGCCGCGAGACCGAATACGAAATCACGCCGTAGATGCCAACCACACCGATCACCAGCGCCAGGCCCGCGGCAATCGAAAGCATGACAAAGGTGAACGAAGTCCTCGCCATCGAGCGGCCGTAGATCTCCTGCACGGTTCGCACGTTCGCGATCGGAAGGTTTGAGTTCACCGACCATACCGCCTGTTGGACATCTTTGAGGAAGCCCGCCGTTCCGGTCCGGTTGCTGCGGACCGCGAACACCAGCGAGCGCCGAACGTCGATGGGAGACGACCAGAAACTTTTCTTCAACATGGGCCAATACACGACCGCCTTCGCTTTCTGATGGACACCGTCGTCGTGCTCGTTCCGGACCACACCAACGACTTCACGCCAGATCCCTTTGGGGTTCTCGCGAACCCGCTTGCCGACAGCGGCTTCGGGTTGGCCCCAGTATTCACGCGCCAGATTCTCGGAGAGGATCGCGACGGGCCGCATTTCGTGGATATCGGTCCAGGTAAA
>JBOGMR010000644.1:0-2878 GCA_050746825.1 Bryobacteraceae bacterium
AACGAACCAGTTCCACGGGCTGGCCGAAGAACGTTACGTCAGTAAGGCGATGATTCATCGCTCCTGGTCGGAGCCCACAGTGCCCAGCGGGACTTTTGCGTTCCATCTGATGTCAGCAACCATCAGCGGCCCGATCAAACGCAACAAGACGTTCTTCATGACCGGGTGGCAGCGTCATCACGAGAGATCAGGAAACAACGAAAATCTCGACGTGCCCAGTCCCGCCATGTTGAATGGCGACTTCAGCTTTTCTCAATCATCAGTCCCGGCCGACAGGATCTACGACCCGGATTCGCTGGTAACGCTGCCGAACGGAACCTATTCACGCACCCAGTTTCCGAACAATCAGATTCCGCGCAGCCGTTTCGATCCGGCCGCGGTAAAGTTTCTGAGCTTCAATCCATTTCGAGGCGAGTCAAACCGTTACAACCAGACGTTCTACAACAGCACCGGACCCCATCAGAACTCGAGCGCCGACACCGACAAGAATTCCTACAGGACGGGACTGGATGCCAAGATCGATCACTCATTCAGCGACAATCACAAGATCTTTGGCCGCTACTCGAATGCCCGGCATCGCTCGATGAGCGGCACCTGGCAAAGCCAGTTGGCCAATCGCGTATTTGATTACATCGCCGCGCCGATTCCAATCGACCAGCGTCAGATTGCAATCTCCGACTCGTACACGATCAATGCATCGACGATCAATGAGGTGCGCGTGGGTTGGAACCGCCGCAAGCTCACCCGGCTTCCCGAAAGTCTTGGACAGAACTGGGCGCAGCAATTCGGCATTCCCAACGTTGGGCCTGAAACGATGCCCATCCTCCAGAACGCCACTGGCGGCCAGTTCTATTTCCGCTTTCCGGAAGGTGAGACCGTCGATGTGAATGCGAACGCCAGCCTGCAGAACAACCTCTCGATGATTCGAGGGCGGCATACTTTTAAAACCGGCTACGAGATTCTGCGGACCGGCATCAATTCGCATCTGGAAGCCCGTCCGTCTGGAACCTATCGCTTGGGCGGCAGCGAGCTTCCCTTCACGCCCGCGACCGGCCATCAGTTCGCTTCATTTCTGCTGGGAACCGTAACCCGCGCCGACTTCACCAAAGCGCTGGCCACCTGGCTGCCGCAGTGGTGGAGCCATGCAGTTTACTTTCAGGACGACTGGAAGATGACCAGCAAGATGACGTTGAACCTTGGCCTGCGCTGGCAGACGGAGAGCCCTTACCAAACCAAATACGGGCAGCAGAGCCAGTTCAATCCAACCGCGACCGATCCACTGACAGGCCGGCCGGGAGCTTTACTGCACCCCAGCGGGCCGCTCGCCGGGCGCGACAGCAACAACTTTCAGCCGCGCGTCGGAGTGGCGTACAACTTCATGCCGAAATGGGTGTTCCGTGGCGGCTTCGCCATGAATACGCTGGATCTGTGGACCAACGGCCTGCGGGAAAACTTCGAAGAATATCTGGCGACCGCGGTGGTGGAACAGCCTACCGGGAATCCCGCCTTTGCGTTCAAGCTGTCGCAGGGTCCGCCGACGATCGCCTTCAATATTCAGCGGGATGGGTCGGTGCCGTTTATCGGAACCAATTTCAGCGGCCGGAATGCATCCTATTACGACCCCAACATGCGCTCCCCGTACGTGATGAACTGGAACGCCGGCGTCCAGCGGGAGTTTGGCCGGGACTTTCTGTTGGAGTTTACCTATCAAGGTTCGTCGGGCGTTGGCTTGTTAAACCGGTGGGACATTAACGCCATCCCGTTGAATATCTCGAGCGATCCCGTGCAGCTTGAGAGGGTCCGGGTGGCGGCTCAGAATTTCAAGCCGTATCCGCAGTTTGGGAGCGTGCTGCACTACAGCAATTACGGGCACAGCAGCTTCCATTCCGGCACGGTGAAGTTGGAGAAGCGGATGTCATCGGGATTGTCCTTCACCTCTTTCTACACCTGGGGCAAATCGATTGACCAGGCCAGCGACGATAGCACGGCCAGCGGCGTGACCTTCTACAACCGCAGGCTCGACAAGGCCCGATCGAATTACGACGTCGCGCACCGTTGGATTACGTATGCGATTTGGGACCTGCCCTTCGGCAAGGGGAGACGGTTCATGAGCAACAGCAACCTGGTAGTAACCAAGGTGCTCGGGAACTGGCAGTTGGCCGTGATCCAAAGCGCCGAAACGGGAATCCCGCTGAGCTTCACGCACACCGGGCGGCTCGCCGGCACTCAGACGAACGTCTATCTGGCTGGCACGCTGCGTCCGGATATGGCCCCGGGAAAGACGTACGACGATATCCAGTTGGACTGGAATCGGAAGGGACCGTGCCGCCATGTCGTGGCGTGCGCCGAGCCGTGGGCGAACATCAATGCGTTTGCCATCCCGCCCTCGTTTACGCCGGGACAGGCGGGACGGAACATCATCAACGCGCCGGGCATGTTCTGGCACCAGTTCGGCTTGTCGAAGGACATTCCCGTTACCGAGCGCATCAAGGGGATGTTGCGCGTCGAATTCACGGCGCCGTTCAAGTATCCGTTCTTCTCGCCGCCGGGCACGGTGGTGGACTTCCGCAATCCCCAAACATTCGGCAAGATCACAGCCCAGCAAGGGGGATTTTCCGGACTCGGCGCGCGAACCATGACGACGGCGATCTTCCGCCTTCAGTTCTAGCTACCGCTTGCTTACGCGCGCGGCTCAGTAGAACGAACCGCTCTTTCAAATCTCGCAAGAGCCGGCGGCTGTCCACGGAGAACAAGTTGGCGTTAGCTCCTCCTGGCGCGCCAACAACACGCTATCATCCCTGTATGCTACCGATCGGGCTCCTGCTGCTTGCCCTGGATGTCCCCCTCACTGTCCAGGAAACCGCGGGCGTCTCTCGCG
>JBOGMR010000645.1:0-5260 GCA_050746825.1 Bryobacteraceae bacterium
CATGTGGCGCGTCGCCGGCGCGATCGCCGCGATGGTGGTGTTTGCATTTCTCGCGGGCCGCTTCACACACAAGCCCGTGCCCAGCGGGCCTGGGCCCGTGGCCGCGTCGGGCCAAGTCAGGGAAAGAATCCTGCTGGTCGCGCTCGGCGATCACCTCGAGCGTTCGCAGATGGTGTTAATCGAATTGGCCAACGCCTCGCCGGAGCTGGCCCGCGACATCACCGGCGAGCAGGAGCGGGCCGAGGATCTGATCAGCGAGAACCGGCTCTACCGGCAGACCGCGCTGACAGCGGGCGAGACCAACGTCGCGACGGTGCTCGACGAGCTCGAGCGTTTGCTTCTCGAGATTGCGCACAGCCCATCGAAAATTTCTTCGCCGGAATTGACCCGGCTCAAAGAGCGGATTGAAGCAGCCGGGCTTCTGTTCAAAGTCCGCGTGGTGGAATCGAACTTAAGGGAAAGGGAAAAGCATGACACGTTATAAGTGGGCAGCCGCACCATTAGCGGCGGCAGTGTTCACGATGGGACTGGCGGCGCAGCAACGCGGACCAGCCACCGAATACAAGGAATTGCTGCGACAGACCGAAGAGGCGGGCAAGGCGGCACGCGCCCAGGTCGACAGAGAGCTGAAGGATCTTAAGGATTTCAGGTACTTCGACGAATTCAAGAGCCTGGAAGGCTTGAAAGACCTGCGGGGTCTGGAAGGACTGAAGGGCCTCGAAGGCCTCAAGGGCGTCGAAGGACTGAAGGGTCTCGAAGGCTTGCAGGCACTCGAAGGATTGAAGGACGGAGTCCGCGGCGGCATCGTCGGCGGCATCGAGGGAGGAATACTCGGCGGCGTTGGTGGTGTGCAGTCCGACCTCGCATCCGGCAGAGGCTTCGGGTACGAGGGTAAGATCGACCGCTGGGGGCTGGGTTTCGCGCAGCCGGGCTCGCGCCGCGAGCGCGAGGATGAACAACTCTATGAACGCGGCCAGGGATCGCTTGACCGCCGCCGTTACGACGATGCGCTCGGCGCGTTCAGCGAGGTCGCGGCGCGTGGCGGGCCCCGGGCCGACGGCGCACTCTATTGGAAAGCGTACACGGAAAACAAGCTGGGCAAGCGCGCCGAGGCGCTGGCGACAATCGAGACGCTGCGTAAATCGCATCCCAACAGCCGGTGGCAGAACGACGCCAAGGCGCTCGAGCTCGAAGTGAAGCAGGCGCAAGGGCAGCCGGTCAAGCCCGAGTCGGAGACCGACGAGGAGTTGAAGCTCATCGCGATCAACTCCCTGGCCCACTCGGATCCCGAGCGCGCCGTGCCGCTGCTCGAAAAGCTGGTCTCGAGCAGCCAGTCGGCCAAGCTCCGCGAGCGCGCTCTGTTTGTGCTGATGCAGACCGGCTCGCCGAAAGCCCGGGCGATCGTGGTGCAGGCAGCGAAGGGTGGGTCGAATCCGGATCTCCAAATCAAAGCGATCCGCTACCTCGGCGACATGGGTGGCCGCAAGGAACTGGGCGAGGTCTACGCAGGGGCCACGGACGCGACGGTGAAGCGCGCCGTGCTGCGCGGTTTCCAGAACTCGGGAGCGCGCGAGGAACTCTTCAATGCCGCCAAGAACGAAAAGGATCCTGATGTCAGGCGCGAGGCCATCCGCCAGCTCGGCAATATGGGCATGCACAATGAGCTGTTCAGCATGTACCAGAGCGAGAGCGACGCCAAGATCAAGGCCGAGATGGTGCGCGCGATGGCCAATCACGGCAATACCGAGAAGCTGCTCGAAGTCGCCCGCAGCGAGAAAGTCGATGAGCTGCGGCGCGAGGCGATCCGCAGTCTCGGCAACATGGGCGCCCGCCGGACCAGCGACTCGCTCGCCTCGCTCTACTCGAGCGAGACTCAAGCGGAAAACCGTAAGGAGATCGTCCGCGCCTTGACCAACCAGGGCGCGGCCAAACACCTGGTCGACATCGCGCGGAAAGAAACCGATCCCAATTTGAAGAAGAACATTGTCGAGAACCTCTCGCGCATGCGCTCGAAAGAAGCGACCGAGTATCTGATGGAACTGCTGAAGTAGGTGAGTCATGAAGACGCTTCTGTGCTGGTTTTCGATAGCCGCGGCTCTCGCCCAGCCGCGGCTGCAGAACGCGAAGATGGAGACGCGCTCGGCGTCGGCCGGCTTGGAGCCGCAGGTTCGCGCGATCCTGTCCGCCACCTCATCGCCGTCGTGGATCGCGTACTCGGTAGCATCTGTGCCGGGTGAGCGGAACATGTGCTGTTACAATTCGGGCTGTTGTGCAGGGTGCACGCTCGAAGGCGGCCGGATGACCGGCACTTCCGGCGCGGCGCCCGGACCCGTGCGGCTCGAGGGCTATGGCGTGGTGCACATTCTCATCCGTGCGCTGAACGGCCAGGTCGACAAGATCCGCACCTTCTCTCCGGACTGCGAGCTCGATGCGGGCGGCGTGCCTTTCTACTGGCTGGCCAATGTTCGCCCGGCACAGAGCGTCGCGTTGCTGATGTCGTGGGTCAACGCCGGGAGGCGCGACAACAACGCGATCGGCGCCATCGCCCTGCACGCGGGTTCGGAGGCGGATGAAGCGCTCGAAAAGCTGGTCGCGGCCGGCCAGCCCGAAGGGATCCGCGAGCGCACGACATTCTGGCTCGGCAACGCGCGCGGCCGCCGTGGATTTGAAACATTGCGGCGCATCGTGCAGCAGGACGGGAGCCCGCGTATCCGTGAGAAGGCCGTGTTCGCGCTCACGCAAAGCAAAGAGCCGGAAGCGGTGGCGACGGTAATCGAGGTGGCTCGCAAGGACGGTACGCCGAATGTGCGCGGACAGGCGCTATTCTGGCTGGCGCAGATGGCCGGCCGGCGCGCGACCTCCACGATTACCGACGCCGTCGACAACGATCCCGACACCGAGGTCAAAAAGAAAGCCGTATTCGCTCTCTATCAGCTTCCCAGGGAGGAGGGCATCCCCCTCTTGATCGGCGTGGCCCGGAACAACCGTAACGCGGCCGCGCGGAAACAGGCCATGCACTGGTTGGGGCAGTCGAAAGACCCCAGGGCCCTGCGTTTCTTCGAAGAGATTCTCACGAAATAATTCGTAAGTCCACGGAACTGATTGGCCGGTCGTTCGTATATAGAAGAAACAGGTGACGCTATGGAACCACTGCTGCAACTGGAAGGCGTGACGAAGGTTTTCACCACCGATGAAGTCGAGACGCACGCTCTGGCGGGCATCCACATGCAGATCGGCCGCGGCGAATACGTGTCCATCTCCGGGCCGTCGGGCTGCGGCAAATCGACGCTGCTATCGATTCTGGGGCTGCTCGATTCGCCCAGTGGCGGAACCTACGTGCTCAACAATGCGCCCGTCGCCGGTCTGAAAATGAAGGACCGCGCACGCATCCGGAATCGCGAGATCGGGTTCATTTTCCAGGCCTTCAACCTGATTGGCGACCTGACGGTGTATGAAAATGTCGAGCTGCCGCTGACGTACCGGATGATGCCGTCGAAAGAACGCAAGGGGCACGTGCTGGAGGCGCTCGAGAAGGTGGGCATGGCGCACCGCATGAAGCATTATCCGTCGCAGCTTTCCGGCGGCCAGCAGCAGCGCGTGGCCGTCGCGCGGGCGCTGGCCGGCAAGCCGTCGATCCTGCTCGCCGACGAGCCGACAGGCAACCTCGACTCATCGAACGGCGAGGCCGTGATGCAGCTTCTGCGCGAGCTCAATCGCGAGGGCGCGACAATCTGTATGGTCACGCACGATCCGCGGTACGCCCGCGAAGCCATGCGGACGGTGCATCTGTTCGACGGGCAGATCGTCGAAGAGTCGATCAACGCGGCTGCGTAACCACACTTACGAGCCACGATTGCATGCACCCGCCGCTCCCCACTACAATAGGTGTCTAGGAGCGGGAATCACCCAAGCGGGAGTAACTCAGTGGTAGAGTCACAGCCTTCCAAGCTGTTGGTCGCGGGTTCGATCCCCGTCTCCCGCTCCAGCTTAATCCGGCTCCACACAGAACCGCGACCGTGAGGGAGCGGACCACAAAGCTGGCGTAGCTCAGTTGGTAGAGCATCTGATTTGTAATCGAACGCTGATGGACTGCATGAATGCCACGAAAACCCGTGCCCGCTTGCGTTTCGTGGGCTGAATGGGTGACCAGGCGCGCCACTCGAAAAAGAATTTGAAACGGTTCGGGTTTGGAAATCCCTCGGGCGCGGCTAGGATAGAGAAAGGGCCGGAATAGCTCAGTTGGTAGAGCACCGCACTTGTAATGCGGGGGTCGCGAGTTCAACTCTCGCTTCCGGCTCCAGTTTTCCGTTCTCTTGCCTGACCACTCCTAAGAAATCCAGACCCGCGCGCAAGGCGAGAACGGATTTGATCGGCAATGAATGCACTCAGCTTCTCGGCGTCCTTCCACTTGGCACTTCGGCGCGTGGCATCCAAATCATGCCGACGAATGAGTGCGTGTAGTATTCCTGTTGGTTGGTCGCGCAACCAAAGCTGGAACTCCGAATCGCCTCTTGCCGCGAACTCTGCATACGCATCCGGTAAATTTCTTGGTTCTGCTTTGGCAGGTTTCTTTCGACCACTGCTATCGGCTACCGTCGGTGATAGAAGTGCTTCCAGTCGTGCGGCAAACTCCGGGTTGCGGGCTGCCTCTTCATTCAGGAGCTTTGCGAGTCCATTCAGAAGCGTTGCTAGGGTCTTTTCTTTTCGCATATGTCTCGGATCTCTCGCGTGAGGCCCCTCAGGTCATCGTAAGCCGGGCCGTACTTCCCTTTGAGCGTACGGATGTCCATGTCTACTTCCGCGCCCTTTGCAACAGCGATGGCGTGCCGTATCGAGTGTTGGAAAAGTGGCGGCTGAGGGAGAGCACCGGCATCTCCAAAACGTCCAAGGCGTCTACTTCGGAGATCCTCGATGACGCGTGGATGGAGGGTGTTGTTCGACTGCACCATCGTCGCAACAATACCCAGTGGTGGAATTAGCCGTTCGATATCCCGAGCAAACCGATCAAGGTTCTCCACGATCTGATACAGGCCCCAAGTTGAAACAATGTCGGGCTTGGTTGGGATGACGTAACCAGTGGACATCCTCAATCCATTCTTGGTGACTACGCCAAGGCTCGGCGGACAATCAATGATGACGTAATCGTACCTGTCTATGACGGGTTGCAGCGCATTCCTAAGGATCTCCCGAGGGTTCGCTGTGTAGTTGTCGGTGAGGGCAATCATCGGGATGCGATCTTGAATGTCAATCAACCTGATAC
>JBOGMR010000646.1:0-2211 GCA_050746825.1 Bryobacteraceae bacterium
CGTCAAAAGCGGCGGAACCTACCTCTGTATGGAGGGCCCCGCGTTTTCGACTAAGGCGGAGTCGAACGTCTACCGGAGCTGGGGGATGGACGTGATCGGAATGACCAACCTCCAGGAGGCTAAGCTCGCGCGCGAAGCGGAGATCTGTTACGTGACCGTCGCGATGGTCACCGATTACGATTGCTGGCACCCCGATCACGACGCGGTCACCGTCAGCGACATCATCGCCAACCTGATGAAGAACGCGGAAAACGCCGCCAAGGTTGTGTTCGAGGCCGTCTCGCGCATTCCGGCTGAGCGCGCCTGCAAGTGCGGCTCGGCTCTCGCTCACGCCATCATTACCGACCGCAAGCTCGTGCCCGAAGTGACGCGGCGGAAGTTGGATCTCCTTGCCGGAAAGTACTTCGTGTAAAGAGGACGCTCAGGCGCTCCTCGACTGCTGCCTTCGCGCGCAGCCGTGGCCGGCTGCTCTGCTGGACCGGCTTACGCAGGATGACTGCTCGCGCGAACTGTTCCGCGTCGTGATCGAGGGCCTTGCGGATCGTTTCGATCCGGCGCTGTGCGAAGTCTACAACGCGCTATTCATCGACGTGTTGAGGCGCGCCGGTCTGCCGGCCCTGCGTCCTCATGACCAGCCGCCGCCTCTGCCGGATTCGGTTGCGCGCGTGTACGTCCTGTCGCGCGTGACGCTAGGCGCCGACGTCGCCATCACCAGCGTGCTGCTCGACGCGGTAAAACACCGCTTCCCTCGCGCCGGGATTTTTCTCGCGGGAAGCCGAAAATCGTGGGAGCTGTTCGAACGTGATCCTCGCATCGCGCACCTTGAGATCCCGTATCCTCGCGGTGGATCCCTTTCCGAGCGCCTCACGCCTTGGCAGGCTCTTGGCGAGGCGCTTGTGGGCGAAGCGAGCGCGCTCGTTGTGGACTCCGATTCGCGCATCACGCAGCTCGGTCTCCTTCCGGTCTGTCCCAATGAACGCTATTTTTTCTTTCCGAGCCGTTCGTATGGCGGGTACGACGATGAATCGCTCGGCGCCCTTGTCCGGCGATGGGCCAAGGAAGTGTTCGGCGTCGAGGCTGGTGCATACATCGCGCCGTGGAGGTCGGGCGTACCGGAAGGCGCGCCACTGGTCACAGTCAGTATTGGAGTGGGCGAGAACGCCGCCAAGCGCATCGGCGGGCCGTTCGAGGCGCGGCTTCTCGGCGAGCTTGCCGCACGGGGAGCGACGATCTACATCGACAAAGGTGCGGGCGGCGAAGAGACGGAACGCGTCGAGCGCGCGATTGCGCAAAGCGGCGCGCCGGCCGGGTCGATCCACACCTGGCAGGGCGCCTTTGCTCCGTTCGCTTCCGCCATCGCGCAAAGCAACCTCTATGTCGGCTACGATTCGGCCGGCCAGCACGTCGCGGCGGCGTGCGGCGTTCCACTGGTCAGCATCTTCGCTGGATTTCCCTCGCAGCGCATGTTCGCGCGTTGGCGCCCGATGGGATCCGGGCCGATTGAAGTTGTCCGCGTGGACGATCCGGAACCGGCGCTGGTTCTCGAGCAAACGCTCGCCGCAGTCGCGCGCCTCGGCATCGCGGTATGATTTCTGTTATGGGCGCGCAGACGCTGCTAACCGTTGAGCAGTTTTCCCAACTTCCCGAAGAGGAGGTCTGCAGGTACGAGCTGATCGAGGGGGAATTGGTTGAAGTGTCTTCAGGCACGCTTAGGCACAACAAGGTCAGAGATCGGATTTTCTCGCATCTGAATGAACATCTCAAGAGCGTGGGGATCGGGCTGGCCGTCATCGAAGTTGACTTGAGTCTGGACGCTGTCTCGGTTCGCCGTCCCGACCTGGCGTTCTTCTCGAACGCAAAGCTCCAGGGTGTCGACGAAGATAAAATCCCGGTGCAGGTCGCGCCCGAACTCGCGGTTGAAGTGATATCCCCCTCGGATACCATGTTGCGAATGAATCAGAAGATCAGGTGGTGCCTCGCCAACGGTGTCCAGGAAGTATGGGTGGTCTTCCTCGAGGATCGGGAAGTTCACGTACACGGCGCACCCAAATCGGTTCGTAAGCTCACGGCTGAGGACGTACTAGAGACGAAGTTGCTCCCCGGCTTCTCGGTGCGCGTAGCCGAAATCTTCGAGCCCTAGCCCTACTTTCGCAAATTTGAGGCATCACCAGCCCTCCTGGAGTACGCCCGCTCCCTGTCTGGCACACGTTT
>JBOGMR010000647.1:0-4702 GCA_050746825.1 Bryobacteraceae bacterium
GATCACCTGTGGGCGGCCCTGGCCGAGCAGGTCGGCGAGCACCACGTAGCTCGGATTATCGAGGTTCCCCAATTTCATCGGAGGCACGAGGTCGTACCACTTGAGATTCAGATTGTTGTCGAGCAGACCGGTGCCGTTTTTGTAATCGTTATTGGCGATGGCCAGGCTCGGGAAGTTGTTCGGATCGACGCTGGTGGTGGCGGCGATCGTCCAGGACCAGGCGCCCCAGTCGGGTGAAGGCTTTTTCTGCGCCTTCAACTGACCCGTGACAGCATCAAGAATGATGAAGCCCGAGCGGAAGATCGGCAGGACGATCTCGGGCTTTCCGTCCTTGTCGGTATCGAGGAGCGCGAATGCGTCGTTGCCGTAGGTGGTGTTCTCCCAGCGCAGGGTGCCGTCGTTGTTGAAAACGTGGATGCCAAAGTCGCCGACAATGTACTCGTTCTTCCCGTCACCGTCGACATCGGCAATGGCGGAATAGGCTCGTGAACTGCACGTGTTTCGAATGCCAGGTTTGCGCACCAATTCGTTGCCATTCTTGCCATCCAGTACGACAAACTCGGATTCGAGCACGACAATGTCGGCGATGCGGTCGCCGTTCATGTCTCCGATCGCGGGTCTGGAATCGTCCACATAGGAGCGGCAGGGGACGCGTCCCACCGTGTTCCAGACGTGCTGCCATTTCAAGGACCCGTCTTTGTTCAGCACAACGACGCCAATCTGTCCGCCGGCGCTGTCGGGGTTGTAATGTACGACTTCGAAGACGATCTCAGGCTGTCCGTCGCCGTCGATATCCGCAAGGGCGGGTGGCATCGCATGGGCCCTTGTCGCGAGGAATCCTGATTTACTCCACAGCTCCTTGAAGGTGCCGTCGCTGAATAGTTGAAGAGCCGTCATGCGCGCTTCGGCATTCACGGTGGCCGCATTCACGTACTCGGGAAACACCATGACGGGCTGCCCGGTCCCGAGAAGGTCGCCGATGGCGGGTGTACCCGCATAAGGCACTGGAACCGTCGTTCCAGGAGCGGTGCGGCCGGTATTGATGATGGCTTTCAGATAAACGTTGCGGCTGGTGAGGTCGTCCGTAGACCCGACGTCGCGTGGGTATGTGTCCTCGAGCTTCACCCAAAAATTGGAATCGCCGGCGGGGCGAGTCACCGTAAAGCTCGCGACCGCCGATCCGTTGCCGGGAACGTTGATGGTGTTTTGGCCGAGCAGTTTGGATCCAGGGGAGTATGGCTGGCTTTGGAAGAGCCGAACCAGCGTCCTGGCCGCGGTGTTGTATTTATTTCGGACCCTTGCGGTGACCGTCACCGGCTGTCCGACGGAGGGTCCGACCGGAGTCATCGAGATGTCGGCGACACTAATCGCCAGATCGGTGTACGCCGCCGAGACCACGCGCTCCTGGCAGTTGTTGTTGTAGTTCGACTCGGCGACGGTGCGATTGGGATTGATGCAGACGCTAAACACATCGCCTTCGTTGAAGGGGATTGTGTTTCCGGTGTCGAGTGAACTAAACGCTCCGGGCACGAAGGTGAGCGGCTGTCGCAGGATCTCGGTAGCGCCCCCCAGGGCCACGCTGCCGCGGTAGACGACGGCGTCCGCTGTCGTGCCGACGTTCGAGCCGGTGTACTGGAACGTGGCGCGAATCCTACCGTTTGGGGTTGGACCGCTCAAGCTGACGTAGTCAGTAAGATTAAGGTCAGGCTGCGCCGTCTGGCTGCGTGCCGTGGGCGCCATGAGTGCGGCGTAGGCAACCAGACCCGCGAAACTGCGTATCGTCATTAATTCATTCCTCCAATAACCGTTGTTAACGAGTGAAAACACTCTCCATGCTTTGCGGAGACCGTTGGGAGCGGTAGTCCAATCCAAGGCAGGACACTCCACCAGCAGCCCGCAGCAGAAGCCGTTCGGCCACAAAGGTGGCGCAAGCGTTTCCCTGAGCGAGGGAACCTCCGTAGTTCTGCTACGGGCTGTAGGGGCCGGGACGCAATGTTGACTAACGGCGCCCGGCGATAGAAATGGTCCTGCCGCAAGGAGCGGGAAGCGGCAGGTGGTTGGGTTCTTGCTTGCTTTCTCTACTTCTCCTTTCAGCCTTCCTGCGAGAATCGCGCGGAAACGGGCTCAACGTGCCATAATTTTTTTCATGGCCGACCGCGACATCACGACGCTGCTGGCCGATTGGCGTCGCGGCGACCGGGGCGCGCTGGACCAATTGACGCCCATCGTGTACAACGAGCTGCGTCGCCTGGCAGCAAGCTACATGAGGAGCGAGCGGGTCGATCATACGCTGCAAAGTACGGCACTGGTGCACGAGGCTTATCTGCGTCTGGCCGGGGGAGTGGATATCGATTGGGAGAACCGCTCGCATTTCTTCGGCATCGCTGCGCAGATCGTACGCCGAATCCTGGTGGACCACGCCCGCGCGGCCAACACTGCCAAGCGCGGCTCCGGCGCCGTGTTGCTGTCGATCAACGAAGAGGTGAATTCCGCCGGCGGCCGAGCGCCGGAGTTGCTGGAGCTTGATGGCGCGCTGAACGCATTGGCCGCGATCGATCCGCGGCAGGCCCGGGTGGTCGAGCTAAGGTTCTTCGCCGGACTGAACGTCGACGAGACGGCCGAAGTGATGTCGATCTCGCGCGCAACGGTCAAGCGCGAATGGGCCGCGGCCAAGGCGTGGCTCTACCGCGAGCTCGGCCGGGCGAGCGCGACATGAGCGTCGATCGCAGGGAGATCCTCAAGGAAATTCTCACCACCGCCATGAAGCGTCAGGGCGATGCGCGACAGGCGTATCTCGACGAGAGCTGCACCGGCGATGACGAAATGCGCCGGGAGGTCGAAGAGCTGATCGCGGCCTCGGAGCCCGAAGACGACTTCCTCGAGAGACCGCTGTTCCGCGTCGCGGTAACGCCCGCGCCCGAGGCGATGATCGGACGCCGCTTCGGACCCTACCGCCTCGTTCGCCTCATCGGTCGCGGCGGCATGGGCGTGGTCTACCTGGCCGAGCGGGAAGACGGCGAGTTCACCCGCCAGGCCGCGATCAAGGTCGTCCGCCGCGGCTTCGATTCGGAGGAGATGCTGCGTCATTTTCGCCGCGAGCGCCAGATCCTGGCTTCGCTCGCGCATCCGAACATCGGCGTGCTCCTCGACGGAGGCGCCACGGAAGACGGCACGCCGTACTTCGTCATGGAGTACATCGACGGCCAGCCGATCGATGGCTGGATCCAGTCGAATGCGCTGCCGATTGAGCAGCGCCTCGTGCTGTTCCGCTCAGTCTGCTCGGCCGTCGAGCACGCGCACCGCAATCTCGTCGTCCATGGCGATATCAAACCCGGCAACATCCTCGTCACCGCCGACGGCATTCCGAAGCTGCTCGATTTCGGCATCGCGCGATTGGCCGAGCGCGACGACGACACACGGGGACCGGCGGCCTGGACTCCGAAGTTCGCCAGCCCTGAGCAGCTTCGCGGCGAGCCCATCAATACCGTGAGCGATGTCTTTTCTCTTGGCGTCCTGCTCGGAGAGATGATCGCGGACTGGCGGGTTGAAGCTGGCGATCTGGGCGACATTGTCGTAAAGGCGACCCGGCCCAATCCTCCCGAGCGCTATCCCACCGTGAACGCCATGGCCGCGGACGTGCAGCGTTACCTTGACGGAAGGCCCGTGTCGGCTCATCCGGCAACGCCATGGTATCGCGCGCGCAAGTTCGTGCGCCGCCACCGGTGGCAGGTCGCGTTCGCGGCCCTGCTCGTGGTCAGCTTGATTTCGAAGATCGTCACCGATCAGATTCAGGCAGGCGTACTGCGCGCCGAGCGCGATCGGGCGCAACGCCGGTTCGAGGACGTCCGCGGGCTGGCCAATTCGCTGATCTTCGACATCGAGAGCGATGTTGCGATGCTGAAGGGTGGCACGACGGTGCGGGCCAAATTAGTGACGCGCGCGCTGGTGTATCTCGACGGTCTCGCCCGGGAATCGTCCGGCGACCCCGCCCTGCAGAAAGATCTCGCCGATGCCTACGAAAAGCTGGGCGATGTGCAGGGCCGCCCCGGCTCCGCGAACCTTGGGCAGACCGATCGCGCAGCGGAAAGCTACCGCAAGGCGATCGCCCTGCGCGAAGCGCTCGCGGCGGCTGATTCGGAGAACCCGCGCTGGCGGGAGGCGCTGGCCTGGACGTATGGCCGTCATGCCGCCGTACTTCGCGTGATGGGTGATTCGCGGGGCAGCCTCGAGTTCGAACGCAAGGCGCTGGCGATTCGCGAGGCACTGCTTGCGGCGGCGCCCTCCGCCGAACGCGAACTCGCCGTCGCCGCCAACTACACGACGCTGGGCGCGAACCTCTCGCAGATCGGCGATTGGCAAGGGGTGCTCGAAACCCGTAAACAGGCGCTTGAGCTCTACAGGAAAATCGTGGCGCGCGATCCAACCAACCGCAGTAACCGGCGGGGATTGGCCCTGGCCGAGAGCCGTCTCGGGGGAATTCTTCTGCACAATGGCGAGGTTCCGGCGGCGACGCGCCACTATCGCGAGGCGCTGCGGATGGAGATGGCGCTCGCCTCCGAGAATCCCACCGATCCCCAGATCCGCATGTCGCTCGCCTCGGCCCACGTCTCGCTGGGCGGAGCGCTGCACCAGTCGTCTGATTACGCAGGGGCGTTGACGAACTATCGAATTGCGCTTGGAATCCAGGAGGAGATCGCCGCCG
>JBOGMR010000648.1:0-9088 GCA_050746825.1 Bryobacteraceae bacterium
GCGTAGAACAGCCGGTTCTCCCAATCGAATCCCAGCCAGCGAACGTCTTCGATAATCGAATCGACGTACTCGGTCTCCTCTTTGCAGGGATTCGTATCATCGAACCGCAGGTTGCACTTCCCGCCGAACTCCTGCGCCAGCCCGAAGTTCAAGCAGATCGACTTGGCATGGCCGATGTGCAGGTAACCGTTCGGCTCGGGCGGAAACCGGGTGTGCACTTTGCCGCCATATTTCCCGCTCTGAATGTCCTTGAGGATAATGTCGCGGATGAAATTGGACGGGCGCACTGCCTCACCGGAGGCGACTGCCGCCCTCTCGTTCGAACCATCACTGGCCATGAATTCCAGTATAGCTGCGCGGCCTCACGCGCTCGCCGAATTTGATCCACTGACGATCAGCGATTCGAATGCAGCAGCCAGCGCTCAAACCATTCGATGGCGCGAGCACGGGCCGCCGGAGTCACGCGGTGTCCCGTGTTTTCCTGGAGCAGAAACTCAAACTTATCCGCGGCGCCCGCGCCGGCATAGGCCTTCCTGGCTGCGTTGATGCACTCCATCAACCCAGGCCGCGGCGTGCGCAGATCGGAATCGCCGTTGATCACCAGCAGCGGCCTCGGGGAAATCAGCGGCAGCATCGTAGGTCCGTCGAATTCGGAATACACACCCGGTGCGACGCGATCGTAGAACTTGCGCACGAATTCCGTGTCCACTTGTTCGACGCCCGAGGCCTTGGCGGACGCGTTCATCGCCGCTTGAAAAGTGCCGACGCGGGATTTCCAGGCATCGTGGTCGAGCGCCCACCGGAAGCTCTGTACTCCAATACAAGGCACGGCGACGCGGATTCGAGGATCCACCGCGGCGGCGAGATATGTCTCCATGCCGCCCTTCGAAAAACCGATCAAGCCGATGCGCGCGGCGTCGACGTCACTGCGGGTTTCGAGATAATCGATGAGCCGCATGAGGTCCCACACGGTGTCATACAAAAACGGATGTTCATCGCCAGTGTGGAATGCGCGCAAAATCGCCTCGTTGTATTCGACCGCTCCTTTGCCGGCCTTGGTCCGCTCGCCGTGATAGCGTCCATCGATGGCGACCGCGAGCATCCCTCTTCCTGCCAGCTCCCGCAGCAGACCGGCCTGGCCTTCCTTGTTGCCGCCCGTTCCGTGCAACACGATCACAACCGGTAGCCTGCCATTTGCGGATTTCGGCTTGATCAGGATTCCGGGCGCCCGCTGGCGGGCATCGGCTGCATAGCTGAAGGCTTCGAACTCACCAGACGGCTTCGCCTCCGCAGCCAGCGGCACGCGCGGACGCTCGATCATCTTCAGAAAAGCCTCGCGCGATTCGGCGGTCGCGTGAGCGCAAAAAAGGAGAACTGCGGTGCTGGCGAGAAAACGATTGATTGGCATGTTCAGCGCGACGCGGCGCACTACACAAAATCTCACGCGCGAGTCACGAAATGCAAATGGGGTTGAACATGGGGCGGCGTTACGAGCCTGCGGCGGTGATGGGCATCGTGGACTCTTTGTGGAGTCAGCATATCACCGCCGGTTTGTGCCCGGGCACGCATGCTACACTCTGGATAGCTCTCGTATGGCGCCTCTCACGACGCTCTCCCGGGAACTAAAAGAGGCTCGCAGGCGCACAGATGAGTTGTTCGACCTGATCGCGCCCGATGCCCTCTATCGGCGTCCGATTCCAGAACGGCATCGCATCATTTTCTACCTCGGCCATCTTGAGGCCTTCGACTGGAATCAGATCTGTCGCGCGGGTCTGGACATTGCTTCCTTTCATCCCACCTTCGACAAGCTCTTCGAGTTTGGCATCGATCCGCCGTCAGGCCAGTTGCCGCAGGACACGCCGGCCGACTGGCCCGCTGAAAACGAAGTGCGGCGGTACAACGAGCGCACGCGCGCCGCGGTGGATCTTGCGCTTGGGCACGCCGGCGCGGAGATCGTGAACATCGCGATCGAGCACAGGTTGATGCACGCAGAAACGCTCGCCTACATCATGCACAGTATGGAGGACGGTAAAATCGCGCCGGGTGATCTCGCCGGTCCGCGAACCACGGGCGAATTGGCGAAACCGGAGATGATCGCAATCCCGGCCGGTGATGCGGTCATGGGGCGTCCGCGCGGTAACGGCTTCGGTTGGGACAACGAGTTTGAAGAGAACTGCGTGAGAGTCGCGGAATTCGCCATCGCAAAGCACAAGGTCACCAACGGTGAGTATCTGGAGTTTGTCCGCGAGGGCGCGCGGCCGCCGCACTTCTGGCGCGATCACGGCGGGCAGTGGATGCAGCGGACGATGTTCGAAGAGGTACCCCTTCCGCTCGATTGGCCCGTTTACGTGACGCTGGATGAAGCGAGGGCATTTGCAGAATGGACGGGAAAATCGTTGCCGAGTGAGCAGCAATTCCAGCGAGCCCTCATGCTCAATCCCGGCTCGCGCTGCAATTTCGACTTCGCTCGCTGGGATCCCGTTTCCGTGCTCGAGTCGAGTAGCGCGGCGCTGGTCCAGCTTGTGGGCAACGGCTGGGAATGGACTTCAAGCGTGTTTGCACCTTTTCCCGGATTCAGGCCGTTTCCGGCTTATCCAGGCTATTCGGCGAATTTCTTCGACAGCCGGCATTACGTGATCAAGGGCGCTTCGCCACGCACGGCGGCGCGTCTTACGCGTCCGTCTTTTCGCAACTGGTTCCGGTCCGGTTATCCTTACGTTTACGCGGGATTCCGTTTAGTCGAGAACCGATGATGCTTGCGACGACGCCCCGGCAGGAGTCGAGCCAGATTGCGCGCGATGTGCGCGAGGCGCTGAGCCGCACACCGCAGCGTGAACTTCCCGCGCAGTATTTCTATGACGACGTGGGCAGCGCGCTGTTCGAAGCGATTACGCGGATTCCGGAATACGGCTTGACGCGCGCCGACGAGCGGCTGCTGCGCGCGCACGCGGCGGAGATCGTCGCGAAGATGCCTTCGCCCACCGTCGTCGCGGAACTCGGCAGCGGCACCGGACGGAAAACACGCTGGCTGCTGGAAGCCCTCGCCCAACGCGAATACGCGCTTTACTATCCGATTGATGTCTCGGGCGCTGCGCTGCAGGAGTGCACCTTGGAGCTGGCGCCGATCGATTCTGTGCGGGTAACAGGCATCGAGGCCTCGTATCTCGACGGACTGCGCGAAGTCGCGATGCGTCGTTCGCGGGGCGAAGCGCTTCTGCTGCTTTTTCTGGGTAGCACGATCGGCAACTTCGACCGGCCGTCGTGCCAGCGCTTCCTGTGCGATGTCCGCCGGCATCTGCAGCCCGGCGATGCCATGTTGCTGGGAACCGATCTTGTCAAGCCCGTATCCCGGCTGCTCGACGCTTATGACGACCCCGCCGGAATTACGGCGGCGTTCAACCTCAATCTGCTATCGCGGTTGAATCGCGAGTTGGGCGGTAATTTCGATCTCCGGCGCTTCCGTCACGAAGTGCGCTATAACGCTGTGCACCGCAGGATCGAAATGCACCTGCGCTCGACCGCGGAGCAACACGTCACGATTCAGGCGATCGGTCTCGAATTCACGTTGCGGCAAGGTGAAACGATCTGGACCGAGTCGAGCCATAAGTTCACTCCGGAAGACATCGACGAATTAGCCGAGGGCGCGGGCTATCGGCGGAGCGCGCAATGGATCGACGAAGAGTGGCCATTCGCGGAGAGCCTGCTCGCGGTAGAGTGAAGGCGATGGCCGCAGTGGTAGAGTTCCGGGACGTGCACTATTCCATCGGCGGACGCGCCGTGCTGCGCGGGTTGAATTTCGAAGTCGGGGAAGGGGAAACGGTGTCGCTGCTCGGACGCAGCGGCTCTGGGAAGACGACGGCGCTACGGCTTGTCAACGGTGTCTGGTATCCGGCTGCGGGCGAAGTGCGCGTCGCTGGCGTTCCCACGCGCCAATGGGATCCGGTGCGGCTCAAGCGAGGGATCGGGTACGTGATTCAGGACATCGGACTGTTCCCGCATTTCACGGTGGCGCGCAACGTCGGGCTGGTGCCGCGCCTCGAGGGATGGCCGGAGGGCCGGATCGATGCACGCGTGCGCGAGCTGCTCTCGATGCTCGAGCTGGAACCGGATCGCTTCATGCCGCGCTATCCCAAGGAGCTGTCGGGCGGGCAGAGGCAGCGCGTGGGAGTAGCGCGCGCCCTTGCCGCCGATCCGCCGGTGTTGCTGCTCGATGAGCCGTTCGGCGCGCTCGATCCGGTGACGCGCACGGAAGTGCAGCGGCAGTTTCGCGGTTTGAGCGCGCGCCTTAGCAAAACGGCGATCTTCGTGACGCACGATGTGCGAGAGGCGCTGCTGCTCGGCACGCGCGTCGGTGTGCTGCACGAAGGCCGCCTCGAAGTGTTGGCCACACCGGACGAATTCCGGCGCTCGTCAGGCGAAGAGGCCCGCCGATTCCTGAGCTGCCTGGAATAGCATGACATCTGAAATCTTCGCGCTCACCATGGAGCACGTGGTGATGGTGGTGATCGCGGTTGCCGTGGCGGCCGCGGCGGGTGTTGCCGGCGGCGTGTGGCTGACGCGAAACGAGAAGTGGCGGCGCTGGGTGCTTGGCCTCGCGGGTGTGATGCAGACCGTGCCGAGCCTGGCGCTGTTCGGGTTTCTGATTCCGATTCCGTGGATCGGCGGCATCGGCAAGCGCACGGCGATCGTGGCGCTGATTCTTTATGCGCTGCTGCCAATTCTGCGCAATACCCTGGCGGGGATTCTCGGCGTCGAGGCGGCAGTGCGCGAGTCGGCGGTCGCGATGGGAATGACGTCGCGTCAGATTCTGTGGGAAGTCGAGCTGCCGCTCGCATCGCGAACGATTTTGGCGGGAGCGCGCGTCGCGACCGTGAGCACGGTCGGCACAGCTACGATTGCAGCCGCGATTGGAGGCGGCGGCCTGGGAGTTCTCATCTTTCGAGGCGTGGCGTCGGTCGACTCGGCGCAGATTCTGGCGGGAGCAGTCCCGGCGGCGCTCATGGCGCTCGCCGCAGACGGAGGACTCGGATGGCTCGAAGACAAACTCTCCCCCGTATAGGTCAGGCCCGTGGCGCAGGCACTCGTGACTGCCGCGCCCAGACTCGTCTCGGCGCTTGGCGCTCATGTCGCATAGTTCTCGCGCTTGGAACTCTCCTGGTCTCTGCCTGCAGCGGCCGGCACGCCATCGTCGTCGGCTCGAAGAACTTCACCGAACAGGTGATCCTTGGCGAAATCCTCGCCCAGCAGATCGAGCGGAGACTCGGCGTGAAAGTCGAACGTAAGCTAAACCTCGGCGGCACGCTCCTCGCGCACCAGGCGCTTACCAGCGGCTCAATCGACCTATACCCCGAATACACCGGCACCGCCCTCACCGCGATTCTCAAACTTGAAACTTCCAACGACGCCTCGGCCGTGCTCGACAGAGTCCGCACTGAGTACCGCAACCGTTGGCGCATCGAGTGGCTCGACCCGCTCGGCTTCAACAACACATTCGCGATGGTGGTGCGTCCCGCCGACACGCCCGGCATCACGACGCTGAGCGAAGCCGCTGCGCGCAAGAAGCCGTGGAAGATGGGAGTGGGCTACGAGTTCATCACGCGCCCTGACGGCCTCGCCGGTCTGCAGAAAACCTACAACCTGCCGCTCGCCGGCGCCCCGATCAGCATGGACCTCGGCCTCTTGTACAAAGCCCTCTCGCAAGGCCAGGTCGACATCGTCGCCGGCAATCGCACCGACGGCCTGATCGCGTCGATGGGCCTGAAGGTCCTCGAAGACGGCCGCCGCTACTTTCCACCCTACCAGGCAGCGGTCGCCGTCCGGCAGGAAGCTCTCGCAACGCATCAGGGCTTGCGCGAAGCGCTGGCAGAGCTATCGGGACGATTCACGGACGACACCATGCAGCGCTTGAACAACCAGGTCGACGGCGAGCACCGCGCCATACGCGAAGTAGCGCGGGCATTCCTTGACGGAGCGGCGACACGATGAACCGAGACGAACCGGCCGAGTTGACGGTGAAGGCCGTCGGCGTTGGGATTTTCCTGGCGCTGGTATTCGGCGCTGCGAACGCGTACCTCGGCATGAAAGCCGGGCAAACCATCTCGTCCACGATTCCCGCGGCGGTGATCGCCGTGGCGCTGTTTCGTCAACCGTGGTTTCGCGGCGGCGTGCTGGAGCAGAACATCACCCGAACGGCCGCTTCGGTGGGAGAAGCAGTCGTCGCCGGTGCGATCTTTACCATCCCGGCGTTCATGCTCGTCGAAATGAACGGTCAGAGGCTGTGGCCGGACCTGCGCGATCATCTTTGGGAAGCGACGATGATCCTGGTCGCAGGAGGATTGATCGGCGTGTTCTTCATCATCGTGCTCCGCCGCCCGCTCTGCGTCGAAGCGGACCTGCCGTGGCCGGAATCGGTGGCGAGCGTGCAGATCACGCAGTCTGCCGAGCAGGGCAGCGACGCGCCCAAGTACATCTTCGGCGCCATGGGCCTGGGGGGCCTCGTGCAGATCCTCAAGAGCGACCGCGGGCTGCACCTGTTCCGCGAAACGCTCGACGGCTTCCTCGCGTTCCCCGCATCGATTGTGCGCCACTTCAATTTCCGGCGCGAAACCATCGGCGAAGTGGCGCACTCCGGGGGAATCCCGTGGGCGACGCCGAACCTGTCGCCCGCGCTGATCGGAATCGGTTACATCATCGGGCCGCGCCTTGCGTCCATCAACTTCGCCGGCGGCGTAATCGCCTGGTGGATGCTCATTCCGTTGCTGCTGTTTCTCGATCCGGATCTGCCAAGGCGACTCGGCGGCGCCGGACCTGATGTGCAGGCGTACACGATCTGGTACAACATCGTGCGGCCGATTGCTGTCGGTGCGATGCTGGTGGGCGCGGCGAACACGATGATTGGAATGCGCCAATCGATCGCGCGATCGCTCGCGGGCGTGTTCGAAGCCTCGACAACCGTTGGCCGCCAGCGTACCATCGAACGCACCGAGCGCGACATCCCGCTGCCGTTTCTCGGTGCGGGGATCATCGTTCTTACCGCGGCTACCGCGGCCATTTATTACTTCTTCACGCAGAGCTGGAGCGCGGCAGTGATCGCAGCCCTGGTAATGAGCGTTGCGGGCTTCGTCCTCTCGGCCGTGGGCGGGTACTTGACGGGGCTTGTGGGCGGATCCAATCAGCCGGTGTCGGGCCTGACACTTTCGGCGCTGGTGCTGGCGGCGCTGGTGATGCTGGCGACTGGCGTCAAGGGCATGGCCGGCGTCGCCGCAGTGCTGGGCGTGGCGTCCGTGGTGTGTTGCGCCATTTGCGTTTCGGGCTCTCTGATTCAAGATCTAAAGGCGGGCCAACTGTTGGGTGGAACACCCTGGAAGATGCAGGTGGTCGAAATCGTCGCCGTGATTCTGGTTGCAGGATTCCTGATGCTGCCGATCATCGCACTGCATGAAGCGAACCTCGACACGGGCGGCATCGGCGGGCGCGCGCTCCCGGCGCCGCAAGCGGGCCTGATGGCGCAACTGGCGCGAGGCATCGTCGGCGGACAGATGGCGTGGGGCTTGATCGGCGTCGGCGCGGCGTTCGGCATCGCGCTCATCCTGTGCGGCGCACGCGCCCCGATGCTGATTGCGGTCGGCATGTATCTGCCCTTCGACACCAGCTCTGCGATTTTCGTTGGCGGCGTATTTCAGTGGATCGCCTCGCGCATGAAGGCGAATGAAGAGAAGGGCACGCTCGTCGCGTCGGGCCTGATCGCGGGCGAGGCGATCGTCGGGATCCTGCAGGCGGTGTTCTATTTGGGCGGCCTCAGTTCGCTCACGCGGCTGATCGCAGGCGTGGATGAGTTCGGCTTCTACGAGCATTGGGGTGGATGGCTATCGCTGGCCGGATTTGCTGTGCTGGCGTGGGCGCTGATTCGGGTCCCGCGAGAAACCGCGCAATCGTAGGCTGCGTACTCCGAAGGTGTCAGCTCCGAAAGCGTGGGCGCTGGCATAATCAAACTGTGGTTCTGCCGATTCTTCACGCCGAGGTCCGCAGCATCCTCAGTCCCACCTGCGGCTTCATCGCCGAGGCCGGCTTCACCCACTCCCTGACACCCGCGCGCAACTGCACCTTCGGCTGCACCTACTGCTACGTCCCGACTATGGGCGTCTTTGGCGGCCTCAAGCGCGAAGACTGGCTCCGCTGGGGCCAGTTCACCACGTTTAAATCCAATGCCGCCGCATTGCTCCGCAAAGAACTGCGGCCTGCGCAGATCATCTACTGCTCGCCGCTCGTCGATCCGTATCAGCCGGCCGAGGAATCCGAGCAGCTCATGCCCGCGCTAGTCGACGAGCTGATCGCGAACCCCCCGCTTGTGTTCGTGATTCAGACGCGCGGCCCGCTCATCCTGCGCGACCTCGACGCCCTCACGCGGCTCGCCTCTCGCACTACGCTTCGCGTGAGCTTCTCGCTCACCACCAATCGCGAAGAAGTACGCCGCTTGTACGAGCCTCTCTGCGCGCCGATCCCGGAGCGACTCTCCGTCATGCGGCGGCTCCGCGACGCCGGCCTCGCGGTCCACGCCACGCTCGCTCCCATCCTGCCTTGCGATCCGGAGCAGTTGATGGATCTCGCGCTCGGCGCTACCGCGCTCGACGTGATCGGCGATCCGTTCCACGTGCGCGCTGTGAAAGCCCGCGGCGCCACCACTCGTGAGGCCGCCGCTCGCGTAAGCCGGCATCGCGGCTTTGAGGAATGGCATGACCCTGGTTTTCAAAGTGAAATCGTCGCGCGACTGACCACGGGTGCCCGCGCCGCAGGACGGCAATTCGGCGTGGGACCGGCGGCGTTCTCGTGGCTGGCGAACCGGCCTACGCCGCCTCCGCCATCTCCTTCCGCACCCGCTGTATCACGCCGAGGTACTGCCGCGCCCGCTCTTCGATGACGTCGAACCGGCCTTCCTTGATGCTCTTCGGATCGACCAGCTCGCCGCCAACAGCGACAGCGCACGCACCTGCCTTCAGAAATTCGCCCGCCGTCTCCAGGTTAACCCCGCCCGTCGGGATCATTTCGATTTGCGGGAACGGTCCTTTCAGTGCCTTGATGTACTTTGGCC
>JBOGMR010000649.1:0-2594 GCA_050746825.1 Bryobacteraceae bacterium
AATCTATCACTGTCATGTCGCGCACCCTCGGGCGGGCGGCGGCGCGCGGGCCGCCTCCCCTACTTCTTGCGGCGTTTGAAAAAGGCGTCGGGAATCTTCATCCACGTCGTAATGATGATCACAAAAAGGGCGAGGAGCGAAACCAACGTGGCGAGGCAGCCGATGATCAGGTAGTCGCCTTCCGTGTGCGGCCCGGGCACCAGGCGAACGAGCACCACCACGGCGAGTACGAACAGCACCACCGTGAGACCGCTCAGTAACGCGAAGCGCTGACCCATCGACTGCATTTCTATCATTATCTACTAACAGCTTGCTTCAGCCGCCGAAACGCCGGGGGGATGTTGAACGCCGGCAGTCCGAAGACACTGGGTTCGATCGCGGAGCTCCGCGGGAAGATCCGGCGGTGCCGGGAGCATTGTGATCAGGTTGACGGCCCGCAGGCCATGGTACGCGCTACGCGTCGATGTGATTCCGGAAATACAGGTCCAGCGCCGCCTTGTTCCTGCTGGACAGCACCTCGGACATCTGCCGCATTTCTTTCTTCGGCAGCGGTTTGAAGGCCTTCGCCATGCGCACATTGTCCTCGATGAACTGCAGCTTGGGCATTCCCACCACGGCCAGCGACACAGGCAGCGAGAGCGAGTAGTAGAGCAGCTTTTCCGGTGGAGCCTGCCCGACAATCTCCTCCTGCGCGTACACCTTCATCGCGATCACGCCCAACTTCTTGCGAATCGCCACAGGCAGCGCGATGGACTCAAAGCTGGGCTTCATGCCTTCGTTGATCACCATCTTGCCTTCACCGTTCTTCATGCCGACCAGGGCCGCGTTGAGCGCCATCTGCGTGCAGTCGAAGTCGTGACGTTCCAGGGCCTTCGCCAGCACCGCCGGATCGGTATGACTGGTAACGCCGATGAAGCGCGTCACCTTCTGGTCGCGAAGCTTTCTCAACACATCCAGAACATTGCCCTTTTTCTCGGCGTTGGCGAGATCTTCCTCGTCGGTGAGTTGGTGGATGTGAATCAGGTCGACCTGGCCGGTCTGAAGGCGTTTCATACTGCCTTCGAGAATCCGCATCGCCTCGTCGCCTTCGCGCTTGTTGATTTTGGTCGCGAGGAAGATTCCCTTGCGGCGATGCTTCATGACTTTTCCGACCCGCTCCTCGCTCACGCCGTTGCCGTAGCCGAATGCGGTGTCGATATAGGTGACGCCGAGATCGAGGGCCTTGTTCATGGCCTCGAGGGCTTTGTCCTCCTCCTTATACATCAGGAAGCGGCTGCCTCCACCTATCGCGAGGATCGGCACCCGCACCCCGGTTTTGCCCAGCACGCGCGTGGGCAGTTTGCCGTTGGCGTCATCTTTCGCAGCCTCTGCCCCGCGGGCCGCCAGGGCGCTGAGGGCTGTAGTCTCCAGAAATCGTCGTCGTGAGATGCTCATGCGAACTCCTCGAACTCGAACCTAGCGTAACGCACGCGGACGAGTACGTCAAACGTTGGCCGGCAGCTTGTCCGCCCGCTCCCGCACGGTCGCGGTTCCGTGCGGGGTTTTTCACAGAGCGGACGGACGGCTCAGATTCCCAGCAGGCGCCGCGCGTTGTCCGTGTATACCTTCCGCAAAATGGACTCGGGCAGCCCAATCCCGTAAATCCGCCAGCGCCCCTGCGGCGGCTTGTGCCACGGAGCGTAATCGAAATATTCGTCCTCAGTTTCGAGGAACCGGAAATAAATTTCGTACAATTTTTCGCCAAATATCTGCTGTGGCGTTTCTTTACCGCCCGGAACCGCATCGGTCCCGAACAGAATGCGGTCCTGATAGCGGTCAAAGAACTTCCGCGAGGCGCGCGGTTGCCTCCCCAGCTCACCGATTCGCGCGCCGAACTCCACGTTCAGATTCTTGTGGCGATCCAGCCACTGCCCAACCAGCGCCAGGTTCTCCGAATCGGCCACGTGCAACGCGACAAACTGGGTCCGCGGATGCCGCGCCACCACGCGCAGACGCGCTTCCTGCAAGTCGCGATCGCCCGGAAAATCGCGCCCGTGAAACGACCAGTCCGGATGCGCGCTCAACTCCTCGTAGCGCTCGTTGAAGCGATCCGTGGGCAGAAAGAACGCTTCGGGGTCGGAGGTGTGAATCGCCACCGGCATCTTCTGCGCGCCGGCCGCTTCCCACATCGGGTCGAAGCGCGGATCGTCAATCTTCACGAGTTTGCCCGTACGCGGGGGCTCCCGGAGAAACAGTCCCAACGTCTTCAGTACCTTGAGCCCGCCAGCGCCCGCACGCCTCGCTTTTTCGATCTCGTCGCCCTGAAACCTGGCGTACCCCGGTTCGGACGCGCGGCTGAACGATGGTTCAGTGAATACCAGAAAGCGGTCCGGATGAGGCTTGTGCCAATAGGCGATGATCTCGTCCAGCGCCTTTCCGGTCCCGCCCGTAAGATTCACCATGAGGCGGAGATTCTTGCGGTCCATGACCGGCAGCACTTCGCCGGGACGCGCGTTGTGGCGCGCCCCGCCGTCGCGGCTCCACGAAAGGTGTGTGTGGAAATCGATTACGGGGAATCGCGCGCGGGGCACTTGCGTCTCGGCAACGTGCAGCAT
>JBOGMR010000650.1:0-5585 GCA_050746825.1 Bryobacteraceae bacterium
GACCCGCGAGGAGCGTGATGAAGCCGGACAGCAGCATCATGTCCCAGGCAAAAAGATTCGCGTGATTTTCGCCCGGCATCGCGCCGAGTAGCACCGCAAGAAGGCTGGCGCCTGCCAGCACGTAGAATTTCCGGCGATGACCGGCAGCGGCGGACGACTGCGCCGCAAGGGGTTCCGAAGCAGCTTCGGACATAGACAGCGAGCAGTATACCCCCGCTGTGAGGCGAATGGAGGTCCGAAGAGAACGACTGCGATCGCGGTAAGCGGTTTCATGGTACAAAATAGGGGCTTGCGGCGGGAAGCCCGGCGGGGGACCACGCCGTCATCGGGGAGGCACAATAGCCATGAAGCACGCGCCAGAGACGACGGCGCCGGACGCAGCGCAAAAGCTCGACCAGTTGTACGAATTCGACCGCGAGCCGGTCAGCGAGGATAAGCTTCTCGGCTTCGGCTACTTCGCCGGGTCGTTTGCGGGCGAGCACGTGGCGGCGACGGAATTCGTGATCGGCGCGCTCTTCGTCAACTGGGGCGCGACCGTAGCCGACATTTTCTGGGGCCTGGCGATCGGCAATCTCCTCGCCGTATTGACCTGGACGCTGATTTGCGCGCCCATCGCCGTCGACACGCGCTTGACGCTGTACTGGTATCTGCGGCGGATCGGCGGACCCGTCGTGACGGTGATCTACAACGTGATCAACGCGCTGTTATTCGCCGTACTGGCCGGCTGCATGATCACGGTGTCTGCCTCCGCGTTGCGGATTCCGCTCGGGATTCCGTCGCAGGTCCTGTGGTACCCGACGGACTGGCGTTTCATCGCGCTGGTGTGTGTCGTGGGCGCCGTGGTCGTTGCGCTGGCGACGTTGGGCTTCAAGAGCCTGGCGTCGTTTTCCACGGTGTGCTCGCCGTGGATGTTCCTGATGTTCATCGCGGGCGCCCTGGTGATGTTCCCGAAGCTGGCGCAGGCCTCGGGCGTGCAGGCAGTCGACAGCCTGGACGCATTCTTCGAAATGTGCGGCAGAGTGGTGTGGACCGGACGAACGCCCGACGGAAGTCCGCCCATCGGGTTCTGGAAAATCGTGGCCTTCGCCTGGATCTGCAACCTCGCGATGCACGGTGGCCTGTCGGACATGGCATTGTTCCGTTACGCGAAGAAAGCAAGCTACGGCCTCGCGTCGATCTCTGGAATGTTTTTTGGACATTACCTCGCGTGGATTTGCGCGGGCATTATGGGGGCCGGAGCGGCGCTCATGCTGAACACGCAGCTTCCGAAGCTGGACTCCGGAGAAGTGGCCTATCAGGCCATCGGTTGGGAAGGCATTCTGGCGGTAATCTTCGCAGGCTGGACAACCTCGAATCCGACGCTGTATCGCGCCGGCCTCGCGCTACAAGCCATCACGCCGAACTGGTCGCGCGTCAAAGTGACCATCGTGACGGGCATCGCGACGACGATCATCGCGTGCTTTCCGTTCGTATTCACCCGATTGCTCGACTTCGTGGGCCTCTATGGTCTGCTGCTGTCGCCCGCCGGCGCGATCGTGCTGACGGAGCACTGGATATTTCCGAAGCTCGGTCTATCGCGCTATTGGTCTTCGCACAAGAAGCTGGCGCTCAACGCTCCAGCTCTGGTGGCGTGGGGCGCGGCAGTTGTGTTCGCGCTGGTGCTGGAGCGAAGCGGGACGCTCCACCTCTTCTATCTGTTCCTACCGGTCTACCTGCTGACGATGGTTCTGTACACCGTGCTGGCTGCGCTCGCCGGCGCGCGCGAGAAGTATCCCGAGTGGCCGGCCGAGCCGAAGCGGGCGACGCCACCCTCACCGCCGACTTCGGCGCCCTCGAGCGCGGCTCGTACGCTGCAATGGACGATGGGCTTGATCGCCGCGGCCTCGCTTGTAGTCTGCTTGACGGTTCCGGCTGCGGCGGCGCTGGGCGCCGACTTCGCGCCGCTTCACTCCTGGATGACGGTAGCGTCGATCGCATACTTTGTGGCGGGAACCATCTTCTACAACCTCTGGCACCGCGACGCGTAGCGGCAGCGACATCTGCCGCAAACGCCTACTGCACCACCATCACCGGGGCCCGCCAAAACGCCGCCTTCTGCCCGCCCGGATTCAGCACGGTCACCTGACAGTCATACTCACCCGGCGTGAGCTTCTCGAGCGAAAAGTGCAACCTCATTGGCGCCGTGTTCAGCCGATTGCTCGTCCCCTCCGATGCCGCGACCGGCGGCGTCTCGAACGCCTTCGCCTGCCCGCGGTAGAAGCTCACGAACGCGACCATCGGCTGCACACTCACCGCTCCCTGCTGATACGCCTGCAGGTGCACGTGCAAGGAACTTCATTGTATATTTACCCGGCAGCAGCGTGAAGCCGGTGTCGTAGGTGACCGGCCTTTTTGAACAGCTCACTGGCGGTTTGCTCGCTCAGCCTGGCCTCTACTTTGTCGCGCACATTACTGACTGTGTAGTTGCCTTCCTTGACCTCGCCGATGAAATCGACCACCGTCCGCTCGGCGCCGCCCCGTTTCGCGCGTGCCAGCTCGCTGCCCGGAATCTTCACTGTCACCGGCACGAAATATTCCGCACGATTCAACTGGAAGTAGTTCACCTCCATCGCGCGATGGTGAGTTCGGTAATCGGATCGCCCAGCGCCAGCGCCTCCTCGAGTTGCCGCTCTTTATCGGCGGTAGTGAACCTGCTGAAGTGCTTGCCCGCGAAGTAACCCTGCCTGTAATCCAGATCGGCCGCAAGACCACCGTTCAGCGAAATCTTGATCCTGCGGAATCTGCCGTCGAGCGCCTGATTCGTCGTGTAATACCCGATCAGGTAGTAACTCGAAATCGCTCTCTGCGCCTGCACGATTCCGCGCGCCAGATCGTTGTAGTCGAGCAGCGCCTTTCCGCCAGTGTCCGCCGCGAGTGCATACAGCGTGTCCTGAGACCGCTGGAAGTTGGTTGCAAATGCCGCTGCGGACGCGCCGGTATACATCCCGATTCCGCCCGGCGACGCGCGCGTTGCGTCGCCCAGCGGCGCCGTCGCTACCAGTCCCGCGTCAACCGGCCAGAACGAAACGCCGGCGCGCACCGCCGCACTGATCGTGGCGCGCAGTTGCGCCTGGTTGTCGACTGCCAGAGGGGGTTCGCGAAGGGATCCCCTGTATCTCGTTAGCGAGTTTTTTGGTGGTGTGGCCCACCGGGCCGCGGCGGCCTGTCAGGCTGCTCCCTGGCCTGAAGCTAAACCCATCTTCAGCCGATAGTTGTCTCAGTGAGAGTTGTCACCATCCTGCTGGCGACGCGCCTCCTGGGGTTCGCAGCAGATCCCGCTGACGGCCGGGCCGCACAGGAAGCCTCCATCGCCAGGCAACGCGCCTCGATCCAGCAGCAGCTTGACGCCGTCGCGCCGCAGCGGCCCAAAGACGCGCGCTCCTTCTTCGTGATCCCGTTCCCGCCTCTCCCGGCGGTTTCCCCAGCGTCGTGCGACCCGGGCTCATCGGGCGACGTGGACCGCGCCATCGAACAATCGGCGCAAAAAGAAGGACTGGACGTGCGCCTGGTGCGCGCCGTCGTCCGCCAGGAGTCCGCGTTCAATCCGTGCGCGGTGTCCCCCAAAGGCGCGCAGGGACTGATGCAGCTCATGCCCGCGGTGCAGGATCAGTTCGGAGTGACCGACCCGTTCGACGTCTCGCAGAACATCGGCGCGGGCGCCAGGCTGCTCAAGCAACTGCTCTCGCAATACAACGGTGACCTTCGACTCGCATTGAGCGCGTACAATGCGGGACCGCGCCGTGTCGACAACGCCGCCGGCGTGCCGCGCATTCCCGAAACCATGGACTACGTGTCTTCGATTCTGAACGCTCTCGCCGTGAAGTGATCGTACGGCAGTGCGCCGCAGTACGATTGAGAAGTGGCTCCAGAAAACTACACGCCCGGCTACGCCTCCGCGATCGTAGACTTCATGCAGCGCCGCTCGGCGGAAACGCACGCCGCCTTCTTCACCCCGCTGCTCCGGCCCGGCATGCGCGTGCTCGACTGCGGTTGCGGGCCCGGCGCCATCACGCGCGGCTTCGCAGCTTTGGTCGCGCCGGGTGAAGTGGTCGGCGCCGACCGCGAAGATTCCCAGATCGAGACGGCGCGCCGCCTGAACGCCGGCGCCGGCAATCTTCGCTTCCAGGCCGCAAGCGTGTACGAACTGCCCTTCGACGACGCCTCCTTCGACGCCGCGTTCTCTCACGCCCTGTTTGAGCACCTGCGCGACCCGCTGCGCGCGCTCGCCGAACTGAAGCGTGTGCTGAAGCCGGACGCCATGATCGGCCTGCGCGCCCCGGACTGGGGCGGCTTCCTCATCCATCCACTGACGCCGCCGATCGGCGATGCCGTCCGCTGGTATCGCGCGCATCAGGAATCGAACGGAGGCAACACGCAGATGGGCCGCGCGCTCCACGCCCTGCTGCGGCAAGCCGGATTCGCGCGCGTGCGCGCCAGCGCATCCTACGAGGTCTACTCCGACCCTCAGCTCATCGCGGGCTACTTGGCTCTCCAGGCCGATCAGCTCGGCGAGTCGCATCACGCCGAATCGCTCCGCGCCTGGTGCCGCGACCCCGATGCGTTTTTCGCACAAGCTTGGGGCGAAGCGATCGGATTTTTGGGCAAGCGTTGACCGGACCACATTCGCGGCCGGCCGGCTTTCCCGGTGCGTTTCCCCGTGCAAACGCGGGGCTTCAGACTACCAGGCGCGCAGCGCGGCGAGGATTTGCTTTCTGGCGGCGGAGGCGGCGGGAAACAATCCGCCGACAGCGCCCAGGAGCAAAGCGAACGCGAGGCCGGCCGCCAGGATCGCAGGGGTGACGGCGAAGTTGAATGTGATTTCGCTGAAGGTCACGAAGCTCCCGATACCCGTTGTCAAATTATTCAACGGGAGAACCAGCAGGCAGCCGACAATGCCGCCGAGCAGGCTCAGCAAAATCGATTCGACGAAAAAGCTCGTGAGAATACTGAGCCGCGAGAACCCGAGCACCCGGAGCGTACCGATTTCCGCCGATCGGCGCGCGACTGCCGCATACATCGTATTCATCGCCGCGAAACTGCTGCCCACCGCCATAAAGACCGATGCGAGGCCGCCGATCGCAATGAGGGGAGCACCGGCGCTGGTCTGGCTCTCGTAGTAGCTCTTTTCCGAGGCCGCGTCCAGCATGAACCGCCGATCCGTGGTCAGATCGTTGATGAGCGCCTGGAACGTCACCGCGTCGCTCGCCCGCAACAACACGGAGCTGAGCGCTTCTTCGCGTCTCTGGTCGGACGCGAGCTGATTCAGATCGACGAACACTTCTCCGTTTGCAGCGCTGAGACCGGCGTCGTGGACGCCGACAATGTCCCACTCACCGCGGCCAAAGTCCAGCTTTCCGCCGAGCCGCGCGGCGGGATAACGCGTCATGATACCTTTGCCCACCACAGCTTCGCGGCGGCCGGGCTGAAACCGGCGGCCCTCGACCAGGCGCACGCCTTCGCGGATCTGCCATCCTGCAGGCGGGATGCCCCGCACCGTGATGTTCATTTCGACGGTGTCCGCGCTCTCGAGCACGATCACCGTCACC
>JBOGMR010000651.1:0-7902 GCA_050746825.1 Bryobacteraceae bacterium
GTGATGCCGTTCAACATCGGCTACGTCCGGACGCGCCTTCCAGGACGGGAAATCTACTTCATCGAGACCATCGACACGACGATGCGCGAGGCGGCAGTCATGGCCGCTTCCGGCTGCGCCTCGGGGACCGCCATCATCGCCGACGTGCAGACCGCGGGGCAGGGCCGTCACGGGCACACCTGGCATTCCCCGAAAGGCGCGGGCCTCTACACTTCGGTTGTACTTCATCCGGAGCTGCGCTCTGCTTCCCTGCCCCCGCTCACGCTGGCTCTCGGTCTGGCCACCGCCGAAGCGATCGCGCGCGCTACCGGCGTCGAATGCGATCTGCGCTGGCCGAACGACGTCATGATTAACGATCGCAAAGTGGCCGGCATACTCGTGCAGCTTGTGGACGGCGCCGTCGTCGCCGGAATCGGCATCAACGTGAATCACACACGCTTCCCTTCGGACATTGAAGGACTGGCCACCTCGCTGCGGATTGAATCCGGCCGCGAGCACTCGCGCGAAGAGCTGTTCGTTCACCTGCTCGAATTGATCGACAGCTTTTGCCGCATGCTCACCGGCGGAGGCAGGCAGGCGATCTTCGATCTGTTCGAGCGCCGATCAAGCTACGTGCGGCACAAGCGCGTGGTTGTGCGGCAGGGCGATACCGAGCTCACTGGCGTTACCGCGGGCCTCGACGAAGGCGGCTGCCTGATTCTGCATCGCGACGATGGGACGAAGCATCTGATTCTGGCGGGAGGTGTGCGTGCTGCTGACATTGGACGCGGGTAACACGAATGTCACTGTGGGCGTGTTCGACGGGCCAAAACTCATCGCCGACTGGCGGCTGCACACGGCTCGCGAGCAGACCGCCGACGAATGGGGCATCCTGCTGCGCAACCTGCTCCAGCTTTCGGGCCTGCAGAATTCGCCGGTAGATGGAATCATTGTGGCAAGCGTGGTGCCTCCGCTTGACGGTCCGCTCGCGCTGATGTCGCGGCGTTACTTCAGCGTCGACGCCATGTTTGTCACCCATACTACCGACACGGGCCTCAAGATCTGCTATGACAACCCGCGTGAAGTCGGCGCGGACCGCATCGTCAACGGTGTCGCTGCCTTCCACAAGTACGGCGGCCCTGCGGTCGTAGTCGATCTCGGTACCGCAATCACGTTCGACGCCGTCTCGGAGCACGCGGAATATCTGGGCGGCATCATCGCGGCGGGCGTCGGGATTTCGATCGAAGCTCTGTTCTCGAAAGCCGCACGCCTGCCGCTCATCGATTTTCGCGAACCCGAAAAACTGATTGGCACCAACACGGTCGGCAGTATGCAGTCGGGTCTCTACTACGGCGCGCTCGGAATGATAGACGGAATTGTCGAACGTTTGCTCGAGGCGCTCGGCGCCCAAACAAGAGTCATCGCCACAGGCGGGCATGCGCCGACGGTCGCGCGTGGATCACGCTATCTTCAGCAACTCGACGAGAACCTGACGCTCGAAGGACTGGAAATCATCTGGAGGCGCGCGCACGGAACGGCCGCGTCGTGAACTACTTCAACTACTTCACAGAAGTTGAAGACCACTTCCGCCTCGCTCGCGGCACAGGTCTGTTCCTGCTCTCGCCGCTCGACTGGGCGCTGATCGAGAGCTGGCGCAGCAGCGGCGTTCCGCTCGAGGCCGTTCTCCGCGGCATCGATGCGGCATTTGAAAAATGGCGAGCCAAGCGTACACGCACGCAGATGGTGAATTCGCTCGCGTTCTGTTCGCAGGCCGTGCTGACCGAGGCGGAACTGATGGCCGCGAACGTGCCGGCGTCTCCGAAGCGGGGAGCCGTCGCGCCCTTTCCGCTGGACGATCTGCGCCAGTACCTCACCGCCAACGGCTCCGCGGTGAAAACAGCCGGTTTCGAAGACATCGCCGCGACGCTCGAGAAGCTCGCAGCCGAAGCCGAACTCCACTACTACAACCTCGAGCAGCTCGAGCAGCGCCTGTCCGCTCTCGAAGAAAAATTAATGGGCGCGCTGAAGAGCCGCTGCGCCGACGAAGACTTGCTCGCAATTCGCCGCGACCTCGACGCGCAGCTACGCCCTTACCGCAGCAAAATGACCGCCCCCCAACTCGCGATGCTGGAAAAGCAATATCTCGAACGCAAGCTTCTCGAACAAGCCGCGCTCCCGCGACTCAGCCTGTTCTACATGAAGTAGCCCGAACCTCGAAGCTGTGCGCGGTATCATAGAGGAAGGACATCGTCCTGCGCGCCCTCCACACAGCACGCTCATTGGTTTTCGTGTTATGCGTGTAGCCGTCCTTGCGCCAATTTCGTGGCGGGTGCCCCCTCGGCACTACGGTCCCTGGGAGCAAGTTGTGTCTCTGCTCACCGAAGGCCTTGTGGACCGCGGCGTCGACGTCACCCTCTTCGCCACCGCCGACTCCATCACCGGCGCTCAACTTGACGCGGTCTGCCCGAATCCGTATTCGGAAGACCCCGCCATGGATGTGAAGGTTTGGGAATCGCTGCACATCTCCGCCGCTTTCGAGCGTGCCGCTGAGTTCGACCTGATCCACAACAACTACGATTTTCTTCCGCTCACTTACAGTGGCCTGGTTCAGACACCCGTGCTCACCACCATTCACGGCTTCTCGTCGGAACGCATCCTTCCCGTGTACGAAAAGTACAATGAGCGCGGTTCTTACGTATCGATCAGTAACGCCGATCGCCATCCGAGGCTCAACTACCTTGCCACGATCTATCACGGCATCGCCACGGAAGAGTTCGAGCTCAATCGCCGGCACGGCGACTATCTTCTGTTCTTCGGCCGCATTCATCCCGACAAAGGAACCGCGGAAGCGATCCAGGTTGCTCGACGGTCAGGCTTGCCGCTGATCATCGCGGGCATTATTCAGGACGCAGCATACTTCGAACGCGAAGTGGCGCCACATCTGGACCACAGGCGCGTGCGTTTCATCGGACCGGTAGGACCGGAGCGGCGGAGCGCGCTTTTGGGTGGCGCACGAGCGCTGCTGCACCTCATTAGTTTTGCTGAGCCGTTCGGGCTGAGTATGGTGGAAGCGATGGCTTGCGGTACACCGGTCATCGCTACTCCGCTGGGCGCAGTACCGGAGGTCGTGGTGCATGAGACGACCGGATTTCATGTGAAAAACCTCGACAGTGCGGTTGCCGCTGTCCATCGCGTGCGCGATCTGGATCGGAAATCGATTCGCCTTCATGTGGACTCGAAGTTCAGTCGCGACCGCATGGTCGATGACTACATTACCGTTTACAAGCAGGTGCTGGTAACAAACGAGGCGGGCCCGTACGCCGAACCTGAACTCGTTCCAGACTTTGGACAAAGGGCCGGCTGAGCTTGTGAATGTGTTGCGCTGGTCCGCACGGCCTTTCGTAAATGGCCGTGAACATGCAAGCAGAACTGCAGGATCCGTTTTGTCTTGTGGAAGTCTGAGTGTCGCCCGGTTGCTGCGTGAGATTTCACCACGTCCAGGACTTTTGAGCGAGAACCGGCAAAGACAGGAACCAAATGAAATTCCGACGAGGCATCAATTACTGGCCGGCCACAACTGCGATGCATTGGTGGAGACGCTTCGATGCTACAGAGGTGCGCAATGATTTCGATCGGATCCATCGCGCCGGTTTTGATTCGGTAAGAATCTTTCTTCTGTGGGAGCATTTCCAGCCGGCTCCCGGCCAGGTCTCCGACTCAGCGCTCCGTCGACTGGTAGACGTTGCGGATGTGGCAGCCTGCTGCCAGCTTTCCCTGGTGGTCACACTCTACACCGGTCACATGAGCGGTGTGAACTGGATTCCGGAATGGGCGCTCGGCGCCGACACGCGAGGCGCCCGCTTTCGGACAATTTCGCGGGGTCAAGTGACAGCGGCATCATTGCGCAACTGGTATGAAGATCCGCTGCTCCTCGCGGCGCAAGTTCTGCTGGCTCGCGAAGTCGCCCGCGCGCTCGCCTCTCACAACGCCGTTTGGGCATACGATTTGGGCAACGAGAATTCCAATTGCGTGATTCCAGATTCGCGCGACTCCGCCGCAAGATGGCTCGATGCGATTACGAGCGCCATCCGGTCGATCGATTCGAATCGTCCTATCACCATCGGACTGCATGCGGAAGATCTCGAACAGGATCGGCATCTCGGTCCGCGCGAAGCCGCGCGCGTTTGCGACTTCCTTTGCATGCACGGATATCCCATGTATGCAAAATGGTCGGCCGGTCCTGACGACGAAAGAGTGCTGCCCTTTTTGGGCTTGATCACGCACTGGCTCGGCGAGCGCGACGTGCTTTTCGAGGAATTCGGAGCACCGGCAGTGCGCGATCGCTCACGCGTGTTACTCAACGGCGAATCCCCGGTGCTGCTGGAAGAAGAGCAGGCCGCACACTTCACGCGGCGCGCGCTTTACGGCTTGCATGAGGCCGGATTGTCCGGCGCTATGCTGTGGTGCTTCGCGGACTACGCCGAGCCGCTGTGGCAGGAAGCGCCGTTCGATCAAGCCGTCCATGAACGTTATTTCGGCCTGTGGCGAAGCGATTATTCCGAAAAGCCGTCGCTTACCGAAGTCACACGTTTTCTGAACCGAACCCGCCTTGAACCACAGGAGCAGTTGGAATGGATCAACATATCACCAAAGACTTTTTACCAGAATCCGCTGAACAACCTTCGGCGGCTGTACGGAGCATTCTGCGAGTCCCGCACACGGGCAGAGGTCAGGTAGCGATGCCGGTCGACGTCAGAGCCGTTCGAACCCGTGCGCCCAAACGGAAGCGGCCGTCGGTGAAGAGCGTCGCCGTCGTGGGCAACTATCTTCCGCGTCAGTGCGGCATCGCCAGTTTCACTTCGGACCTTTGCGAAGCTATCGCGGCGGAACACCCGGAAGCAACCTGTTTCGCATTGCCGATCAACGACACCGCCGACGGCTATGCTTATCCCCCGCGCGTCCGCTTCGAATTGGCGCAGAACGATCTGAGCTCCTATCAGAGCGCCGCCGACTTCCTGACGAGCAGCAGCCCGGACCTGGTCTGCCTCCAGCACGAATACGGTATTTTTGGGGGACCCGCAGGCAGCCACATTCTCACGCTACTGCGCGAGCTGCGCATGCCGATCGTCACCACTTTGCACACTGTGCTCGGAGAGCCGGACGCGACACAGCGGCGCGTCCTCCTGGAATTGGCAGATCTGTCGGATCGCGTGATCGTGATGAGCGAGCGCGGCAGGAAATTGTTGCGGGAAGTCTATCGAGTCGACGAGGGCAAGGTGGACCTGATTCCCCACGGCATTCCGGACGTTCCTTTCGTCGACCCGACTTTCTATAAAGATCAATTCGATTTGCAGGGCAAGATCGTATTGCTCACCTTCGGCCTCCTGTCGCCCAACAAAGGAATCGAGCACGTCATCCAGGCTTTGCCCGCCGTGCTCGAGCGATTTCCCAACATCGTCTACATCGTGCTGGGAGCCACTCATCCTCATGTCAAACTGAACGACGGAGAATCTTATCGTCTGTCACTCGAGCGGCAAGCGCGCAGATTGGGCGTGGACCGCAACGTGGTTTTCTACAACCGGTTCGTGACTCTGCCGGAGCTGATCGAATTCATCGGCGCCGCCGACCTCTACATCACGCCGTATCTGAATCCCGCGCAAATCGTTTCGGGAACGCTAGCCTACAGCGCCGGCGCCGGCAAAGCGATCATGTCGACGCCCTACTGGTATGCCGAGGAACTGCTGGCCGACGGCCGGGGAATCCTGATCCCGTTTGCGGATCCGGTGGCAACGTCGGTCCAGATGATCGGGCTTCTCGAGAACGAAGCCGAGCGCCACGCGATGCGTAAGCGCGCCTATCTGCTGGGCCGTGAGATGGTCTGGTCCAATGTGGCGCGGCTCTACATGCGCAGCTTCGAGCGCGCTCGCGAGGAGCGGGGCCATCATCCACGCTCCGCCCGCGTCCCTACCAACCTCTGGGAGCGCGCTGCCGCACTACCGGCCCTGAAGTTGGATCACCTCGAAAGCCTGACCGACGATACCGGGTTAATCCAACACGCGATCTTCACCGATCCGAACTATGCCGAAGGCTACACCACCGATGACAACGCGCGCGCCATCATCCTTGGGGCAATGATTGAGGAGCGTAGCGAGCATCTCGCAAAAATCCATCGCTACCAGGCCTTCCTGTGGCATGCGTTCGACCGCGCGTCCGGCCGTTTCCACAACTGCTTCTCGTATGACAGGCGATGGCTCGATAGTGTGGGATCCGAGGATTCGCACGGCCGCGCGCTGTGGGCCCTCGGCACCGTCCTGGCGCGGTCGCACGACGCAGGGCTACGCGGCTCGGCGCATCGCCTCTTTGATCTCGCTCTTCCCGCCGCCCACAACTTCACCAGCCCTCGCACGTGGGCCTACACCCTGCTGGGCGTTCACGAATACATGAAGATTTTCCCGGGCGACCGCGCCGTGCAAGGACTCCGGGAAGATCTCGTTCACCGGCTGGTCTCCGCGTATCGTAATTCCAGCGCTGCCGATTGGCCCTGGTTTGAAGACATGCTGGCCTACTGCAACGCACGTCTCCCGCAGGCCCTCCTGGTCTGCGGCAGCGCCATGTCGCGCCCCGATCTCATCACGATCGGACTGTCCACTCTCCGTTGGCTGGCTGACGTCCAGCGCGCCGAAAATTGTCATTTCGTCCCCATCGGCAGCAACGGTTTTTTCCGGCGCGGAGGCGAGCGGGCGCGCTTCGATCAGCAGCCTGTGGAAGCTCACACCATGGTCTCGGCGTGTCTCGAGGCCTGGCGAATTACACAAGACCCCTGCTGGCACAAGGCAGCACAGCGGACATTCGAGTGGTTCCTCGGAAGAAACGACCTGGGCATTTCACTTTACGATGCGGCGACTGGCGGCTGCCGGGATGGCCTTCACCCGGACCGCGTCAATCAGAACGAGGGCGCGGAATCCGCGCTCAGCTTTCTGATCGCGCGCGAAGAGATGCTCCAGTCCGGCAATCTCATCGAAACGTGAGCCTATGTCCCAAAGCACCAGCTATCACGAGGTCCTGATCCATCGACACCCGCGCAACCCCATCCTGACTGCGGCAGACTGGCCTTACGCGATCAACACGGTTTTCAACGCCGGCGTTACACGACTGCGGGACGGCTCCACTTTGTTGCTGTGCCGGGTGGAAGAGCGAACCGGCATTTCTCATTTCTGCGCGGCTCGTTCGCATGACGGCGTGTCGAACTGGGAGATCGATCCCGCTCCCACCTTAAGACCCGATCCCGAACATCACCCCGAAGAATTGTGGGGCATCGAGGATCCGCGCATCACCTACGTGCCCGAGCTGAATAAGTACGTCATCGCGTACACCGCATATTCGCGCGGAGGCCCCGGGGTGTCGTTGGCCGTGACCGGCGATTTCCGCTCCTTCGAGCGCTACGGCGTCGTCATGTCGCCCGAAGATAAGGACGCCGCCCTGCTCCCCCACCGCATCGGCGGCAACTGGGTGCTCATCCATCGCCCCGTGACCACCTGGCGGGGCGCGCACATTTGGATTTCCTACTCACCGGATCTGCGCCACTGGGGGAGTCACCAGCTCATTCTGCGGGCGCGCGAAGGCGCCTGGTGGGATGCCAACAAGATCGGCCTCTCGCCCCCTCCCATTGAAACCGAGAAGGGCTGGCTGATGATTTACCACGGGGTTCGCCAAACGGCCGCCGGCTGCTTGTACCGTTTAGGACTCGCCCTGTTCGATCTGGAGACTCCGGAGCGCTGCCTCATCCGGGGAGCTCCCTGGATTTTCGGTCCCGAGGAACCGTATGAACGGCAGGGCGACGTCGGCTACGTCGTCTTTCCTTGCGGCTACACAATCGGTCCCGACGGCGACACGCTCAATCACTACTACGGCGCCGCGGACACT
>JBOGMR010000652.1:0-12399 GCA_050746825.1 Bryobacteraceae bacterium
GCGTAGACGACTGACCGATCGCAATGGGAGGGAAATTGACACTGGCGTTGTTCACCACACTCGTCGTGACGTTGCTCGATACATACGCATACGTCAGCGTCGGCCCCAAGCCGTTGCCGGAGAGCAGGAACTCGGCGGCTCCTACACGGAGTCGTCCTTGCACTCGTCCGGGCGCCGCCGGAGCGAAACCAACCGTGATCGTGAACGATCCGTCGGGAAGGACGATAATCGGAAGAAAGGGCTGTTCAACCAAGCTAAAGCCGGTCCCGGCGACGTTGATCGTCCGCACGGCGCCCTCGAAGTTTCCGGTATTCCGCACACGCACCACAACGCTGCTCTTCTCCGACACGATCGCATCGGGAAGGGCGACCGTCTCGCCGGGCAAAATTGCCCGCACCGTGTCGAGGCTCGTCACGTCATAACTGAACACCGGTCCGACACTGTTTCCGCGCAGACTAAACGTAACCGTGCGCTCGACGAATTCGATGCTCGCCGAGCCGGTGCTGTTGGCGATTGCGACCGGTTCATAGGAAACCGTGAAGCGCAGCTCTTTGCCCGCATCCACGGCAGCGACCGGTAGGAGCGGGAGCCCCGAAAGCACGAAGTCCGCACCCGCCGATGTGATGTTTCTGACGGAACCCGGTCCGCTGCCGCGATTCGTAATCACGATCGTGACCGAGTTGAAATCCAACACTTCAGTGGGCGGGAAAGTGATTGTGCCGCCGGGAGCGATCGGCGAACTGTTGCCGTTCGGCTGCAGGAAGTAGCTGAATGCGAACTCCGGCGCAACACCGGACAGGTTGATCGTGAATGAACCGCGCACCGGATTCCCTTGCCGGGGACTCTCCGTGTAGGAGACGCGGATCAACCCCGAGACTTTCAGGCTGCTGGTCGGGGTGTAGCGAACGCCGAGACCGAACGACTCGGTGGGCCGAAAGCTCTGGGTGGCGTCAGGGACGCCGGTCACGGCGAAGTCGGTCGAGCCGGTCAGTTCGACATTGGTGACGACAACTGTCGAGCCGGTTGCGCCCGCATACGTGACGCCAAGCTGGGCGGTGGAAGCACGCCCCACAGCCTCGGCGTTGAACGCGATCGTTCCGTTGTTTTCGATCGGCGTGACCGCCCCGGTCTGTTGAACGCGAAGCGTGAAGGGAAGAGGAGTCGTCGTTTGCGCCTGCGCAGGGATGGTGAGCGCGGCGATCGCCACGGCGGCGAATCCGTTGATGAGTCGAGCGCGAATCATGGTTTACTGCTCCCTCCCCGCGGGCACGAAATAGATCCCGAGGCCATCCTCGAAATCGACGATGTATAGCGGTTCCCGGCCGCTGGTGATATTGAGAGCTGCGAGCCTGGCCGAACCGATGCCTTCGAGGCGCGTGGCGTCGAAGTCGAGGTCGGCGTGAGCCAGTGAGTTGCGCGTGTCGATTTCGAAAAGATCCAGGCTGCGGGCGCCGGCCACGACGAGTCTCTTGCCGCCGCCTGCGACGCGAATCCCGGCGATCGAACCGATTCCGGTGCGCTCGTCCAGGAACAGCATCGGAGTTGCGGCGCCGGCGTAATCTTCAATCTGCCAAATCTGCGTGGGCGCGGCCGCAAAAGCGGCCTTGCCGTTGAGCGCCAGGGACACTGGACTCGCCAGCGGGGTTAGCAACCGGGTCTCCCTCTCGCCGGCTCGATAAACGCCGGTGGACGTGCCTACGAGAAGTCTCACTCCGTCGAAAGCCAAAGCGGAAACCGGCCCGCCGGCCGCCGCCAGATCGATCGTGACGCCGGTGCGCGGCGTCGTCTTCATATCTCTCCAAATCTCTGCACGGCGGGCTGCGGATGAGTAGACCGCGACACTGTCGCCGGCGGAGTTCCAGGCGAAACGATCGGGCGACTCCAGCGCCGTCTCGAGGCGGACCATGGTCCCGCGCCGCGTGTCGAGCAGCGCGAGCCATCCTTCGCGCGCCAGCAGCGCCAGCGAACCTTCCGGCGAGAGCCCGATGGCGTCGGCTTGAACCGCCAGTGGATCACCCAAGTGGGCTGATCCGGGGATTCCCAACATCGGCCGGAGCGCCTTGCGCTCGAGCACGAAGCCGGACACCGGACCCTGGATGCCCGATTCCTCCGCGCTCAGCCTCGCCGATCCCAGAAACCCAAGCGAGAGAGCGCACAAACCGGACCACACAAAACTTGCACGAAATGTTGTCGACATGGTTAACCTGATTTTTTGTCCCGTTCAGCGTGGTCCGCCCACCGTGATTGGCCCGGACGATACCGTAACGGGGATGGTGGCCGGTGTGGCCGCCGAGTCGCCGTTTCGCGTAGCGGCGACGATTCCGCCGATCAGGGCTGCTCCGCCGATCACAGCGATCGCAGTCCACAAACCGCGCCGCGATTTGGCCTGCGCGCCACCCGGACCGCCGCGGCTGTTGCTCTGCGCGATCACCAGACTGTTGGTCTTGGTGCCGTGCGTTGCCGTGGCCTTGATGTTATAACGCCCTTCTTCTTCATTGGGTGCGAGCCCGGTGCTGGCTGCCCGGCCCTGCTCATTGGTGCGAACTGTCTGCGTCCGCATCCAGCCGTTGAATGTTCCGCCCGGCCCCGCTGCGGGAAGCTGAAAAACGACTTCGGCGCCCGGTATCGGTTTGTCCTGCTCGTCGCGCACCTCAACCACCGGCTGCGTCGCCATGCGCGATCGAATATTGTTTACGGCGCCTTCACCCTCAATCACAACGATCTTGATGTCGCCGGTCTGTTGAACCAGGCTCGCCTTCGGTCCGCTGACCTGTTGCGCCTGTAGCGTGAAAGCTCCGAGCACAAGCAGAGCGATGCACTTTCGAATTCCGTAAAACCGCAAGAATGCCTCCCTGAGAAACAGTACGTCAGTATATCAAACCAGAATCAGTGGACTGGCATTTAGCCTGCCAATCCAGACCGCTTGCTCACGCGCGCGGCTCAGTCATACGTGCACACACTCCTTCAAACGTCCACACGCTCTTACGGAGCCGCGACCGTCAGTGAGCGGTCCCGCGCAGACTCGCCTTCAAAGAAGGTTAAGACGGCGGCTGATCGGTCACCAGTTACAGGTAGGAAGCGGTTCGCGGGCGAAACACGACTGTCCGTTTTTGGGACGGCCGCAACTACATCTTTGGGGCGTAGTAGCCCTTGCGGGCGCGCACGATCACATCCTTGCGGCCCTTCACCTTGACCTCGACGTCGTGAAACAGGCCGTCGAGCTTCAGCGGCTCGGGCCGGTAGAAGATGTTGTATTGATGCCGCAGCTCGTTGGCGATATTTTCAAAAGACTGCGCCAAATCCTGAACCTTAAACGGAAAAAATGCCTGGCCGCCGGTTTCGCCGGTCAAATACTTCAGCACCTTATCGCCGTCACTTTCGATGCGACTGATGTTTGTCGAGATCGCGTAGATCACCACATCGGCCTTTTGCGCCATTTCGAGCGCCTGGTCGCGGGTGACGCGGCTCTGATTGTCGTCGCCGTCGCTGGCAACAACGATGGCGCGGCGGAACTTGTGCTTGGGCTGATCGAGCTGCAGTTTGTCGCGACAGGCGAAAAAGATGGCGTCATAAAGCGCGGTACCGCCGCCCGGCCGCAAATCGCGAACGGCCTTGGTCAGCTTTTCCGTGTCATCGGTGAGGTCGGCGATCAGTTCGGCTGCGCTGTCGAAGCTGACAATCACGGCTTTGTCGTGCCGCTTCCGGACTACGGAGTTGATGAATTCGCTCACGGCTTCCTGCTCGAACTTGAAGCGGTCGCGGACGCTGTTGCTGGTGTCGATGAGGATTCCAAGGCGCAGGGGTAGATCGGTCTCGGCGGCGAACTCCTGAATCGCCTGCTGTTTTCTGTTCTCGGAGACCAGGAAGTCCTCGCGCGTCAGGTCTGTGATGAAACGGCCTTTCTTGTCGGTGACGGTGAACAGCAGGTTGACGCGAGTGACGTCGACAACGATAGGTCTTTGGAGGTCGGGCTCGACGCGCACGGGCTTTTGTTCCTGAGCCCATAACGCCGCACAGCCGGCGAACAGCATAAACAGCGATTTCATGTCTTGATTATAGACCCCGAAGCCAGTCCTGAAGTTCCTTCGGCAGCGGCGCGTCGACCTCGACCGGGTGGCCGCCGGAGGGGCTCTCAAACCGAATCCGCGCCGCGTGCAGGAAATTGCGCCCCAGCGTCGCCGCCGGCGCGCCGTACAGCCGGTCCCCCACCACCGGATGGCCGATGCTCGCCAGGTGTACGCGAATCTGATGAGTGCGTCCGGTGCCGATGCGGACATCGAGCAGCGTGAACGCGCCGTACCGGTGACGAACGCGGTATTCGGTCCAGGCGGGCCGGCCGGAATCAAGACGCGTTGTCATGCGCACCCGCCGGACGGGATCCCGCGCGATCGGGCGATCGATGCGTCCTCCGTCCTTCTTGACCACGCCGTGGACTAGAGCCACGTAGTGCTTCTCGACGCGTCGCGACGCAAACTGCCGCGCCAGACTCTGGTGCGCGGCGTCGGACTTGGCCACCAGGATCACGCCGCTGGTTTCACGGTCGAGGCGATGGACGATCCCGGGCCGCAGTTCGCCGCCGGCGGTCGAAAGCGCGCCGAAGCGGTGAACCAGCGCATTGACCAGCGTGCCCGCTCGCACGCCTGCGCCTGCGTGCACGACCATTCCCGAAGGCTTATTGATGGCCGCAACATCTGCATCCTCGTAGAGAACGTCGAGGGGGATGTCCTCAGGTGTGGCGCGCAGCGGTTCAAGTGGTGCGGGTATGACCGCGATCGCGTCGCCCTCGCGAAGCGGCTGTGAAACTTTCGCCGCTTTTCCGTTCACCGTGACGAGGCCGCTCTTGATCCACTCCTGCAGGCGCGCACGGCTGAACTCGGGCAGCCTTTTCTGGAGAAAGTGATCCAGCCGAAGCCCGCCGTGTTCTCGCGTCGCGCGCAGTGGAATCGTTGCGGCACGATTTCGCACATTCCATCATAGAGCCTGTACAATCAGATCAGATCCCCAATGTTCGACAATCTATCCGACAAGCTGCAGCGGATTATTAAGAATATCCGCGGCGAAGGCAAGTTGACAGCCGAGAACATGGAAGTGGTGCTGCGCGAGATCCGTGTCGCACTGCTCGAGGCCGACGTCAACTTCAAAGTCGTCAAGCAACTGATCGAAGGCGTCAAGGAGAAGGCCATGGGCGAGGAGGTGCTCTCGTCCTTCACGCCGGCGCAGCAAGTGATCAAGATTGTGCGCGACGAGCTCATCAAAGTACTGGGAAGCCACCAGGCGCGGCTGCGATTCGCCAATGAGCCGCCGACGGTGATGTTGATCGTGGGCTTGCAGGGTTCGGGAAAAACGACATCCACGGGAAAACTGGCGCGCTGGCTGTCGAAAAACGGCCACAACCCGCTGATGGTTTCCGTGGATGTGTACCGTCCTGCGGCGCGCGAGCAACTGCGCGTTATCGCCAAGGACCTGGCGCTGCCCGTCTACGCAGGCGCACCGGAAGAGAAAGCGCCTCTCGATCTGGCCCGGTCCGCGCGCAAAGAGGCCATCCAGACGGGGCGCGATGTGGTGCTGGTCGACACGGCGGGCCGGCTGCACATCGATGATGAGCTGATGACCGAGTTGCAGCAGCTCAAAGAGACGCTCTCGCCCGTCGAGATCCTGTTCGTCGCCGATGCGATGACGGGACAGGACGCGGTGAAATCGGCCGAGCAGTTCCATCAGCGGCTCTCGATCACCGGCGTCATTCTGACCAAGATGGACGGCGATGCGCGCGGAGGCGCGGCGCTCTCGATTCGTCATGTCACCGGCCAGCCACTCAAGTTCGTCGGTATCGGAGAAAAGCCCGATGCACTCGAGCCGTTTCATCCCGATCGCGCGGCCTCGCGCATCCTGGGCATGGGCGACGTGCTGTCGTTCATCGAGAAGGCTGAGGAGGCGATCGACAAGAAGCAGGCCGTCGAGATGCAGCGCAAGCTCATCGAGAACGAGTTCACGCTGGAGGATTTTCGCGATCAGATCAAACAACTGCGCAAGCTCGGCCCCATCGAGTCGATGCTTTCGATGATGCCGCAAGTCGGCATGCTGAAAGAGCTGAAGAACGCGAAAATCGACGAGCAGGAGATTACGCGCGTTGTGGCGATCATCGACTCGATGACGCCGCGCGAGCGCGCCAATCACATGATTATCAACGGCCAGCGGCGACGCCGCATCGCCAAGGGCAGTGGCACGTCGGTGCAGGAAGTCAACCAGCTTCTGAAGCAGTACGGCGAAGCGCGTAAGATGATGAAGACCATTTCGGGCGGCCTCATGGGCAAGAAGCTGGGCCGGATGAAGCTGCCATTCTTCTAGACCGCAGCCCGCTATAAAACGAGCCGGGCGTCCGCGCCGCGAGCGCGAAACGCGACGGCCGGACGGATCATCCCGAAGAGTCCGCCATCCACATCTTTCGAGCGGCTAGCCACCTGGCTTGCCCACCTCTCCGGAGTCGCAGGACAAACTCGTTTATCATTCACGAATGCGCGAACGCATCGACCGCTTTACGCACGGCATGGGAAGGATCGTGCCGGACGCGGTCACCACCTCAGTCATCCTTCTGGTTGTTCTCCTGGTGACAGCACTGATTCTCGGCGATCCGCTTCAAAAGACGATGGACGCCTATTATCAGGGGCTCTGGATGCTCCTGCCCTTCACGATGCAGATGACCCTGATCATCACCTTGAGCACCGTCCTGGGCTCTACTCCATTTTTCCGCCGTGGAATCATGGCGCTCTCGCGCATGCCCCGGAACGAAAGCGAAGTGGTCGCTCTTTCCATCCTGGTCACCGCGGCCGCCGCCTATCTCTATTGGGGACTCGGTATCGCGGTGACACCGCTCGTCGCCGTGCATTTCGCCAGGGAAGCCGAGCGTAAGGGAATCTCGATCGATTTCCTTTTCCTCCTTGCCCTCGTCTGGGCAGCGAATTCGTCCTGGCAGTATGGGTTTTCCGCGAGCGCTCCGTTGCTGATGGCGACGCCGGGGCATTTCCTGGAAAAGCTGACAGGCATCGTGCCGCTGGCCAAAACGATCTGGTCGCCGGCAGCGTTGATTCAGGAGGCCGCCTTTGTGGTCATTCTGATCGCGGCAGGGCGTCTGATGATGCCGAAGAAGCGCCGGCGCGTTTCGGAGTTTCCGGAAGCCCTGGCAATCGCTGGAGAACCTGAGCCGGACCAGGCCGCGAGCACGCCTGCCGAAGGCGTGGAGCGTAGTTCGATCGTGACCGGCATGCTTTGCATGGTGCTTGGCGGATGGCTCTACGTGCATTTTTTCAATCGCGGAATGAGCCTGGACATCAATTCGCTAAACACCGTCCTGCTTTTACTGTGCCTTCTGCTGCACGGCAACGTGTACCGATTCACCAACTCATTGCGTAAGGCGGTTCTTTCGGCGTGGCCCGTGATCGTGCTCTACCATCTCTACGCGGGAGTCGCTGGCGTGATCCAGCATACGTCGGTCGGTGGATTCATGGCGCAATGGGTAGCGTCTGTTTCAACGCCGCTGACACTGCCGCTGCTGGTGGCGGTCTCCGGAGCGGTGGTGTCTATCTTCGTCCCGTCAAGCGGCGGCCAGTGGGCGATTCAGGGCTTTGTGACCTCCAAGGCGGCGATGGAGGTCGGGATCTCGGTGCCTCGAGGAATTCTGGCTCTGTCGGTGGGCGACCACGTAGGCAATCTCACCTCCCCATTCTGGTACGCGGTGGTTGGAGGAATGGCCCGCGTGAATTTCCGTGAATTTTTTGGCTACGGGCTGATCTTCGGCGCCATCTGGTTCATCCTGGGTGTGGCCGTGTTCACATTTGCCCCGTGCTAAGGTTCGGACACGGTGGGCGCAGGATCGGGTGTATACTGAACCGCGCTGAGGAATCCAACAATGGAAAACGCGATTTGTTTCGCCTCCCACGACGGCCTCGCCGGCGCCAATACCGCCGCCGTCGATTTCATAATTATCGGAGCCCGCGTGAAGAGAACGCCGGATACTTCGGAAGCGAGATAGGCGATGCTACGCCGCAATTTCCTCGCTGCCGCCGCCTCACCGCTGTTGGCGCAGCAAGGGCGCCGCCCGAATATCCTGTTCATCACCGCCGACGACCTCGGCCTGGTCCTGGGCTGCTACGGAGAGAAACGCATCCGCACACCACAGATGGACCGGCTCGCGTCCACAGGGGTCCGCTTCAGCACGGCTTACGTCGTCCAGGCCTCATGCAGTCCGTCGCGCAGCGGTATGTTTACGGGCCTTTATCCCCATGCCAATGGCCAGTACGGCCTGGTCAACACCGGCTTCTCGTTGCATGAACAGCTCCGCGGCAAGACCATCCCGGCGTTGCTCAAGGCTGCCGGCTACCGCACTGGCATCATTGGCAAGCTCCACGTCGATCCGGAGGATAGTTTCCCGTTCGACCTGCGCGATACCAACAACGCCACTACACGTCAGGTCCGCACCGTAGCCCCACGCGCCGCGGACTTCATCAGATCATCCGGCGGCAATCCCTTCTTCCTGATGGTCAATTTCTCCGATCCACACGCCTTCCGCAACGCCAACGCCGCCGGCGGATGGGACTTTCCGCCGCAAGTGGAGGGCGTCCCGGAAAAACCGCTGGCGCCCGGACCGGCCACCGTGTTCGACTTCCAGCAGGTCGATACGCCTGAACAGCGTGTCCGCACCGCCGGCTATCTCAACGCCGTCGAGCGCCTCGATGTAGGCGTGGGCATGCTGATGGACGCGCTCGACAAATCCGGCAAGTCTAACGATACGGTCGTGGTCTTTTGTGGCGATCACGGACCGCCGTTTGCCAGGGGCAAGACCACCTGCTACGAGTCAGGGCTCCGTGTGCCATTTCTCCTGCGTTGGCCCGGCGTGACCAGGCCGGCCATGGTGAGCACCCGGATGGTCTCGACCGTGGACATCCTGCCCACCTTCCTCGATGCGGCCGGCATTCCGGCGCCTCATCCCTTACACGGGACTTCCCTCCGTCAGGCGGTCACGCCAGGCCGCCCGTGGCGCGAGTTTCTCGCGGCCGAATTCCACTTCCACGGCGCCAATCCGTTTTACCCGCGCCGCGCCATCACCGATGGACGCTGGAAGCTGATCCACAATCTTCTCGCCGGCCGTGCGAAGCCCTCTACCGGCATTGACGGCGATCAGGCCATGCGGTTTTCGCGAGATCCGCGCTATGGAAACACCCCGGTCCGCCGCGCCTTCGACACCTTCGCTGATCCGCCGGAGTTCGAGCTGTACAACCTCGATAACGACCCGGTCGAATTCCATAATCTCGCCGGGACATCGCTTGGAGCGAGCGCGCAAGAGCGCCTAACCAAAGCGCTGCTGGCGTGGCGCAAGCAGACCGGCGATCCCTTCCTCGATCCCGGCTTCACGCGGAAGATGGTACGCGAAGGAGCGCCGGCGGCGCGAGCCAAGTAGGGCTAGAAGTGGCCTGGCCGCGTCGTTTTGCCGATCCCGCTGTATACTGGCACAGCATGAGAACGCTCATTGTCTGTCTTCTCACCTCGCTTCCCATCCTTTCCCAAACCTCGCCTCTCGAGGATGCAATCGCCGCCGCGCGCAGCGGAGCCTCGAATCCCGAACTCAAGGCGCGCATCGCGAAAGTGATATCCGGCGCTCAAGGAGTTGTCGTCTGGGGGCAGGACTATCTGTTCGCTGCGACGTCTCCCTCGCCGGTCACGCTCTCAATCGCACAGCAGCCACCTGTCCCTCTGGTGCAGATCCCCGAATCGAATACCTGGATGTTGCTGACCAAGATGCGCACCGGCGTTACGCATTCCTATCAGTTCTATGCCGCCGGACAGCCGCTGGGTGCGCGGGGCGATGCAGTCGGCTACAATCCGGATTCGTATCAGAAACCCGGCGTTTCCAAGGGCAAGCTCGGTAGCAGACAGACCATCGTCAGCAAGATCTTCGACGGCATGAAGACCGACTACTGGGTTTACGCCTCGCCTGGAGTCGATCCTGGTGTTCCGGCGCCGCTGATGGTCTGGCAGGATGGTCAGGGCCTCATCGGAGAATTCTCCGGCTCGCGGCTCTTGACCGTGACTGAGAATCTGGTGCACCAGAAACTCCTCCCGCCGATCGTTCACGTCATGATTCAGCCCGGCACATCGCCTGAGGGAAGAGCGCTGCGCTCCATCGAATACGATACTGTCAGCGACCGGTACGTCCGTTTTCTGATGGAAGAGGCGCTGCCGGAGGTCGAGAGGATGTACAAACTCCGGCCCGACGGCTACAGCCGCGCGATCGGTGGCTCGTCCTCGGGCGGAATCTGCGCATTCAATGTCGCCTGGTTGCAGCCGGACAAATTCGCCCGCGTACATTCGACGGTCGGCAGTTTTACGTCCATTCAATGGCGCCCGCAGGAGAAACTGGAGGGCGGCAACGTGTACCCGTTCAAGGTTCGTAAAGAGCCTAAGCGCAACATCCGGGTCTGGATGAGCGACGGGTCCGACGATTTGGAAAACAATCACGGCTCATGGCCGATGCAGAACATTCAGAAGACCGCTCAGGAATTCACGATGGAGCCCGCCGAGAAGAGCAAGCCCTTTTTCCGCGTGACGATATCAAACCGTGACGCTTGGTAGAGAGGCCGGGCATTCGCGAAGGCCTGGTAGTTGCGTGATACTCTGTGCACAGGAACTCTTCGTGGGTTGTGTCGGCTTGTGATTGTACCGCAGCTCAAGCGCCAGGGCGGAGTGGAGTAGTGCGCTAAACACACAATAGCGCACTACCCGGAGTGGGGTGTGTCGGCCTAACGTCGATATAGGCGGAAGGTGCCAATTGCCGGTTGATTGCAAGGGATTACTCCCGACTTGAAGTATAGAGCGACCGAAGCAACACGTCGTTGAGGAGGATCGCTCAACCCTACGGCGTTACTCGTGAAGAATCTGCAGGGTCGACTGCTCGAGCGCAGCCGCACCAGTCGGTCACGACGACATGAGAAGATAGCCTCGCCGCAACTCCTTTGCACGCCCGCACGAAAGGTGAAATAATGGGCTTCGCGGCGGGACCGAATTCAATGTCAGAGCTTGCCCAGGCAGTTGAAAAGGAGCTAGTAAAACAGCAGGATCATAGCGAAACCCTGGCCCTTTGGCGAGAGATCTCGAAAAGATACGAACACCAGGGACTGGATGGCGTCAGCGGCTATCTCGATGAACTGCTTGCCTTGCCGGAGGAGGACCAGTGAGCACAGCGGCACGCTGGCGGTTGGATACAGTTACGGTCCGAAGCTTCCGCGGCATCGACCGGGAACTGACCTTCGAGTTGGGGGAAAAACCCGCTCTCTTTTGGGGGAACAACGGTGTCGGTAAGTCCACGATAGCTCTGGCACTCCAATGGACGCTGTTTGGGAAGTTCCCTGATGGAGTACTTGCGAACAGAGGCTTTAAGCAATTTCTACCGCCGGTCGTGGCCAAGACCGGCGCACCGTACGGCGAGGTCTCGTTTCGGCGTGGTTCGGAACAACTCGTTATCCGGCGTGACGAAGAGGAGCATACATTCAGGATCAGTCTCGGGTCGGACGCTTGGGAGGACGACGATGCTGAGGTGCAGCGTGATTCGATGCTCGGCATCGATATGGAAGCGTTTGTGCGAACGGTGCTCCTCCACCAGACTAGAACCCGCGGGCTGCTGCTCGACGATGCCAAATCGCGCAATCATGCAATCGACATGCTGCTCGGAGTTGAGGCTGCCCAAAACCTTTACGACGTACTGAAGCCCAAGCCGTTCTTGGATGCTGCTGAGGCGTGCCGCGGAGAAATCGAGGAGGAGCGGCGGGAGTACGCAGCCCAGACTAAGATCCTGGAGCGGCAGCTTGAGGAGTCGATTAAATCCGGGCGCGAAGAAGGGTTTACTAATAAGGATTTTAGGTGGGACGCACTTTCTGCACGGTACAAAACCTTTGCGCTGGACGTTGCTCAGCTCGCGGCGAAACAAGACGTATCGATTCCGGAACCGATCGTCCCTGGAACTCTCAAGGAAGCCAAGATGTTTTCGTCCCAGGTGACTAAGGCGCTGGCTCAGATTCAAACGAAAGCGTCGCTTCAAAGTCGACTCGCGTCGGAGCGGCGTCAATTTAGCCGACTTGAGACACTGCTGGGGCGGTGGGCGGAAACCATTCAAGATCGGGACGCGGCCGCAACCGCCGTAATGAACGCGGAAAAGCAGCACGGCAAGGCTGAGGATTTGGCGCTCCAGCGCAAACATTTGGGCGTTGCGGTTATGCGGGCGAGTGAGGACCTGAAAGGCCTCAATGAACTCTACCGGATTCTCGCAGACGCACACTCATACATTGCAGAGCGCAATTCAAATTCCTGTCCCGTATGCGAAAAGCCGGCGGATGGCCGCCAACTCACCAGGGC
>JBOGMR010000653.1:0-2163 GCA_050746825.1 Bryobacteraceae bacterium
CCCTGGCCCTGATGGAGTCCGCGGAAAGCGCCCTGTGTGGGGTAACCCTCGAATCGAACTCCCCTTCCCGGCGACTCGCGCACAAGCTGGGCTTCGTCCCGGCAGATCGGGTAACCGTGTTCCTGCGCGAGTAGAATTGTGGAGGCCGCGACGGCCTACCGGGCGACCCTACGGCAGCGCCGGCTCGGTGATCGCATACTCCACGTCGAGCGCCCGCAGAAACGCCAGCAGGTCGTCCTTCTCGGCCTTCGTCAATCTGACCCGCTTCAGATTGGTTGTGTCGAGAAACTTGTTCTTCTTGCCGCCGTTCACCATCAGGTCGACGGCTTCTTCGAGCGTCGCCACGCTTCCGTTGTGGAAATACGGCGCCGACTTGCTGATATCGAGCAGCGTCGGCGTCTTGAACGCGCCGGTGTCCTTGTCCACTTTCGTCACGGTGAAACGGCCGGCGTCGGGCTTCTCCGCATCCATACCGATTCCGACATTGTGATACTCCATGTCGGTCATCAGCAGCCCATCGTGGCAATTCGTGCACTTAGCTTTTTCGCTGAAGATCTTGTAGCCGCGCTGGGCGGCCTCGTTGAATGCGCTCTGCTCGCCGTTGCGAAATCGTACCCAGGCTGCGTTCGTGGAGACGATCGTTCGCTCGAATGTGGTAATCGCCTGGATGATGTTGTCAGGCGTGGCCGGCCCGCCAAACGCCTTTTGAAACGCGGTCTTGTAGCCTGCGATCTGGTTCACCTTCGCTGCGATATCGGCTGTGCTGGGCCGCCCTTCTTTGCCGGACACGCCCATGTTGCCGCCGGTCCAGGCAGCCATGGCTTGCCGCTCGAGCGTCGGGCTGCGGCCATCCCAATAGAACGCCTTGTGGAATCCGATGTTCCAAAGCGCCGGGCTGGCGCGCGGGAGCTTGGCTTCGTACGCCCCGATCGCGGTCGGTTTTCCGTCCGTGAGCCCATTCTCTTTCAGATGGCACGAGTAGCACGCGCGCGTTCCGTCGCCGCTCAGCCGTTTGTCGTAGTACAGCATCCTGCCCAGATCGATCTTGGCCTGCGTCATCGGATTGTCGGCGGGCGCGGTCATTGCTTCGTAGCCGGGAAGCGACGGAGGTTTCACTTGTGCGCTATCGACGACCACGGGCTCTTCTTTCGGCGCGGTCGAGCATCCACCTATCGCAAGCAGAAACGGAATCGCTGTGCACAGCCACCTACGCATGGTTGACTCCTTTGAATCAGGTGTTCGCGCCAGGCAGGTTGTCGCAACACCCATTACCGGCCGGCGACCCTGGCGTCCGTCCAAGTATACATCGGGACGCCGCCGATGGGACCAGGCGGACGCCGATCTTCACTCGTGACGCAGCGCAACCATCGGATCGACTCGCGACGCTCTCCGGGCCGGAACGTAGGCGGCCGGAGCGCGGCCGCCAGCAACGTGGCCATCGCCCCGGCGAGCGCCAGCGGGTCATCGGGCTGTGCACCGAGCACATAGAGCTCGGTTGGTTGCTTAGAGCCCGATTCGCTTCAAGACGGCATGGAACGTCGGCTCGCCACGGAACTCCGCGAAGATCGGCTCATATTTGAGCTCAACGAGGCGGCTGGAGCGTTCTGCAGCCGCTTTTTCCAGGTACGCCAAGGTTTTGTCCCTGGCCCCGAGGGCCGCGTACACGGTAGCAATCGAATACGCCGAGATGTAGCGTTGCCGCCCTGTCGCCAGCATTCGATCCAGAATTTCCGTGGCTTTCCGCCGTGCGCCGGAAGCCGCGTAGGCTTGCGCGAGCGCAGCAAGCCGCTCCGCGCTGTCGGGAGACAACTCCAGATTCCTGCGGAGTTGTTCTACAGCCTCGCTGAAATGTCCTCGCTGCAACAGAGCCCTGCCGAGCAGCAGTCGTGTCTGGCCGTGAGCCGGGTCCAATTCAAGCACTCTGCGGTGCTGCTCGATCGCCCGGTCGAAGTCACCCGCGAAGTAGTAACACCAGCCAAGGTGGTTCTGCGAAGGCATATCGAAAGGCTCCAGTTCGATGGCTCTGTTGCTGGCGTCCAATGATTCCTTGAAGCGTCCCTTCGCGGTAAGGAAATGTGAGAACCAGTGCCAGGTGTCGGCCCGATGTGGATTGAGCGCGATCGATCGGCGGAACTCGCGCTCGGCGGCCACGTAGTCCCAATC
>JBOGMR010000654.1:0-3408 GCA_050746825.1 Bryobacteraceae bacterium
GATATGCTCATTTTGAAGACGCTGAGCCGGGGCAACATGCACGGCTACGCCATCGCGCAAATCATTCAGCAGACGTCGGGCGACGAAATCCTCATTGAGGAGGGCTCGCTCTACCCGGCGCTGCAGCGGCTCGAGTTGCATGGCTGGATCGACGGCCAGTGGGGGCTCACGCCAAACAACCGCCAGGCGCGGATTTACAAGCTCACGCCCAAGGGGCGGAAGCAACTCACTCACGAAACGCAGCGCTACAAACAGCTCACACTCGCCATCGCGCGCGTGATGGGCCTGGAGTAACAGGACATGCTGATCCGGCGGCTTCGATACTGGCTCGGGAGCGCGAAGCGCGAGTCCGCACTGCGCGCGGAGATGGAACTGCACATCGAAGAGAAGGCGGCCGAATTGCGCGGCCGGGGCTTAAGCGAATCCGATGCGCGGGCCGAAGCGCGCCGCCGCTTCGGAAACTTCGCGGTGAAGCAAGAAGAGGCGCGCGAGATCTGGATCGCGCGCTACTGGTCGGAATTCCGGCAAGACCTGTCGCATGGCGCGCGCACACTCGCCGCGCAGCCGGCCTTCACGTTCGCCACAGTCCTGGCGCTCGTGCTCGGTATCGGGGTCAACGCCGTTCTATTCAACGCATACAACGCGCTCGCGCTCGCGCCTTGGGCGATTCGGGACCCGGAACAGACCGGCATGGTCTATTCGGAGCGCGGGGCCGGACGTTGGATCGGGTTTTCGTGGCCGCACTTTCGCTACCTTCGGGCGAACACGCGATCGCTCGCCGGCCTGGTGGCCTTCTCCGGAACAAATCCCCGAGCCAGCCACGAGGATGTTTCCTGGATCGCGGAGGTGACCGCTGTCAGCGAAAACTATTTCGACCTGATCGGCACAGGCTTTGCCGTCGGGCGGGGATTCTCGGCGGAGGCGGGCAAACTCTGCGATCCGGCGCCCGAGATCGTGCTGCATTACGACACATGGATGAGGCGATTCGGCGGCGACCGCGGCATCGTGGGTACATGGATCGACCTGAGTGGAAACCGCCTGCAGGTGATCGGCGTGGCCGCGCCGGGCTTCAACGGGCCGATGCTCCAAAGTACGGACATGTGGGTGCCGGGCGCATGGCGCGACCTCTTCAGCCAGAATCAGAAAACATTGGAAAACCCGAACTCATGCTGTGTCTCGGTGATCGGCCGTTTGAATCCCGGAGTGAGTCGCGCCAGCGCCCAAGCCGAGTTGACCACGCTCAGCGCTCAGTTTCAGGCGTCGGTGAAACGAGACCCGAGCCGGGTCCTGGTGACTGCTCCTGTTTTCATGGACGGGTTGGCCAGGGGCGTCTCGACCACGTTCGTTGCGATGGGAGTGGCGTCTCTACTCATCCTGCTGCTGGCCTGCGCCAATGTCGCGAACCTGCAACTGGCGCGAGCCACGGCCCGGCGCAGGGAGATCGCCGTGCGGCTTTCGCTCGGCGCCGGCCGTGGACGAATTCTCCGGCAGCTCATGGCAGAGAGCCTGCTGCTGAGCGGCCTCGCCGGAGCGGCCAGCTTAGCGATTTCCGAGTGGACGGCGGGGTCGATCGTCCGCATGCTCCTGGCTCCCGGAGAGAGTCTTGCGATCGGATTCGGCAACGACGCTCGAGTACTGGCCTTCATCCTGGTCGCGACGGTCGTGGCCGCGATGCTGTTCGGTTTGGCGCCGGCACTGAGCGCGGCGCGCGACGGCGCCACAAGCGGATTGCGCGAAGGCGCCCGCGCTACCTCAACCAGGCGTACGCGCTCACTGCTGCTAGCCGCTCAGGTGGCCCTGTGCGCCATCCTGCTCAGCGGCACGGCGCTGCTGGTCCGCGCCCTCGACCGTGTCCGCCACGTGGACACCGGTTTTCAGCATGAGAAGGTGATCGTGATGTCGACTGGCCTGGAATCGAGCGGGGTCAGCGACGAGCAAGCGCGTGGGTTGCTACTCGCGCTGGAGGAGCGCGTCGGCGGTCTGCCTGGCGTGGAGTCCGTGGCGCGCGCTAACGTGATCCCGTATGGCGAAAGCTTCGGGGTAAGGGTTGCGGATGGTCGCACGAAAGAAGGCGTCAATGCCGGGTTCAACGAAGCCTCCGCGAACTTTTTCGAAATCTTGCGGATTCCGATGCTGTATGGCAGGTCCTTCACCCGCGCGGATGAAGCGAGAAAGGACAGCGTCATCATCAATGACGCGGCAGCCCAACGCTTGTGGCCCGGCGAAAGCGCGTTGGGCAAGACGCTGCAAATCCTGCCGACTTTGAGGGTCGAGCGAAAGGATCTGATGCACCCCCTGGAGGTGATCGGAGTCGTGCGCAATTTTGGCGGGCGCGGGTTTGGATCGGAGCGGGAGCCATACATTTGTATCGCTTCCCCTGGAGTCCGCCGTTCCCGGTTGTTGATCCGGCATTCCCGCGCGCCCGGACCGCTGCTGGTGGAGTTGCCGAAGCGCACGCGCGAAATCGACAGGCGCTTCCTCGCGTCCGCCGCGCCGTACAGCGCGACGATCGCCAATAAGTTCCGTTCCGCCGATCTCTCGGCGGCAATCGCGAGCATACTCGGCACGCTCTCACTGATGCTGGCATGCGTCGGCATTTACGGGGTCGCGGCTTACAACGTCTCGCAGCGTACGCGCGAGGTGGGAGTTCGCATGGCGCTTGGAGCGCGCCCGCAGGCGATTCTCGCGATGGTTCTCAAGCAAAACCTGCGCACGGTGGTGATTGGCGCGGCGGTAGGAATCGCGGGCGCTGTGGGCTTCGCGCGCCTGCTGACCAATTTGTTGTATGGCGTGAAACCCACCGATCCAATGGCGTTGCTGACTACTATCGCGATTCTGTTGGCCACGTCCGCATTGGCCACCTGGGGGCCGGCTCGCCGAGCGTCGCGTGTGGATCCGGCCATCACCTTGCGGCATGAATAGGAACGGAGTCAAGCAATGCTGATACGGCGGCTTCGATACTGGCTCGGTAGCGCAAGGCGCGATGCGGCGCTGCGCGCGGAGATGGAACTTCACGTCGAAGAGAAGACGGCCGAATTGCGTGACGCGGGCTTTAGCGAATCGGACGCTCGAGCCGAAGCGCGGCGCCGGTTCGGGAACTTCGGTCTGAAGCAGGAGGATTCGCGCGAGGTGTGGATCGCCCGCTATTTGACGGATTTGTCGCAAGACCTGCGCTACGGGGCGCGGACGCTCGCGGCGCAGCCGGGTTTCACGCTCGCCGCGCTGCTGGCGCTCGTCCTCGGCATCGGGGTGAATGCAATTCTTTTCAATATCTTCAACGCGCTCACGTTGGCGCCCTGGGCCATCCGCGACGCGAAGCAGACCGTCCAGGTCCTGGCGGATCGGGGAACCACTGCCAAGGGACGCTGGAGCGGATTTTCGTGGCCGCACTTTGGCTACTTGCGCGCC
>JBOGMR010000655.1:0-5254 GCA_050746825.1 Bryobacteraceae bacterium
GTCCCAAGGACTTCAGCGCTAAGTGAAAGCCGCCGAGGCCCGCAAATAAATCGATATAGCGAAGCGGCTCTGCCACTACTCAGTGCTCCGTACCAACTCGATCATTTCTGCCCCCGATCTTTCTCTACTCCTGCTTCCCGAAAAGTGGCCACTTGTCGGCGAGATATTTTTCCGCAGCCTCTCGCACCACCCAAGCTAACGACACCTTCTTCTGCTTGGCGATCTCGTCAAGGCTGTTGTAAACATCGGTCGGAAAGCTGATTGACGCACGAACGGAAGATGCGCCTGTCGGCTTCTTCCCTCGCCTTCGCCTTCCCGTCATTCGTATTCACCACATTACACCATAGCGGTGAAAAAACAAATCCCTACAAGGGTGTAGTGGCCGCCCGTACCGTTGCACGAGCCCCACACCACGTCAAGGTTCATCCAGAAAATCCTTCAGTCTCTGCGGCAGCTTCTCGCCCGACCGGATTTCGCATTCCCATATCACGAGGTAGTGCCAGCCTTCTGCAGTCAATGCCTTGAGGTTCTTCTCATCCCGGTCCTTATTGCGCTCAAGCTTCGGCACCCAATAACCGAGATTCGAGGTTGGAAGCCGCGTGAGATTGCAGCCGTGCGAATGCCAGAAACAGCCGTGAATGAAGACCACTTTACGTCGTGAGACGAATACGAGGTCGGGAGTTCCAGGAAGGTCTTTCCGGTGCAGGCGGAACCGATAGCCCATCCTGTGGGCAAGGCAACGCACCGCCAACTCCGGGGCGGTATCGCGCCCCTTGATGGCGCGCATCATGCGGCCACGTTCTTCCGGGCTTTTTTTCATTGGCCCTTCGCGGTGATTATTCTGTGGGCTTCTTGTCGTCGTCGTGCTTGTGGTGGCTGCGCTTCGGGGCGTGGTCGCCGTCGTAACCGAGCTTCTCCAGCTTCTCGTCGAAGGCTTTGATGGCGGCTTCCTTCTGGCGGAGAACTTCCTTGATCAGCTCGTGGCGCTTGCCTTCGAGGGTCTTCTTCTCGGCGAGAAATTTCTCGACCTCGTCTTGCGCCGGTTGTGCCGATGGCTTGGCGGCCGTGGGCTCCTGGGGCATGTCGTTTATCATGCCATACCGGATCTGCCGGCGGGAGGCCGGCCCGGCGTTGCAATAATCCTCATCCCGGAACCTACGGTCAGCGTGCAGGCGGAGTGGGTCTTCGCAGCCTGTACAGGTACATGGTGTTCGCGCACTCCTTGCCGTCCGGGATCGCCTCAACGAGCGCGGACGGCTGTGCAGCCCGGCGGGCGCGGACGAAGTCTTCGAACGCGGTCCGCTTGACCAGATACTGTTGACGCCCGACGGCGTTATTCATGACATAACGCATGACGGCGTTCTTGAACGCGTCCATGTCGCTGCCGGCCGGCGGGTTGTCGAATGACAGCCTGTCGACAAGGTCCGGCGGCACGCACAGGGCAGGTGTCATCTCCGGCGGGGTTATGAAACCGCCGGTGCCGATCAGGTGGCCGAAACCGCCGCTGCTGGTGTCGGTCTTCGGCGCGGGCTTCGGCGGCGCCGGTTTTGCCGGCGGCGGCACGCGTTGTAGCTGGGGCCTTCCGGTCACGGCGTCGGGGAGCGTGAACTTCGCGGCAGTGTTCTGAAGGATGACTTCATCGATCTCGATCTTCGCCAGATCGGCTTTGCCGGCCTTGGCCTGCTGCTCGATGCGTCCGATCCGTTGCATCAGGTCGAGGAATCCTTCGGGGTATCGCACGCCTGCGGGCTTGTCGCCGTAGTAGCTTCGGACCCTCTCCGCTAGGGCCTTGTCGGTCCTGCCGATGTTGACGGTCAACCGCGCGAAGCTGGCGGCGAGATATTCAAGCTGTTCGCGGTCGGATTTCGCGTTCCAGTCTTTGAGGCTTAACGCTGCGGCCGGCAAGGCCGCGATGAGCGCGAAGATCAGCAGGCGCTTCACTGCCTGCCATTTTACTTCTTGGGCGGGTTGATGGGGACGACAACCTGCGGCGGTATGACGAGTCCCTTGGGCGGAAACTTCTGCTTCGTCAGATAGACGATCACGGATTCGATCTGGATCTTCGACAGGTCGGCCTTGCCGTCCTTCGCCTGAAGTTCCACAGCCGTGAGTTCCACGTACAGCTTCTCCATGCCTTCGGATACCGGCTTGCCGGCGGGCTTCTTTGTGAACCAGTCGCGGATGCTTTGGCCGAGCTGCGGGTTCTTCGCGCCAAGGTCGGCGGACATCTTCTCTATAAAGGATGCGACGTAGGCGGATTGCTCGGGGCCTGGCTTCGCGTTGAAGTCCTTCAGGCTCATGGCGCAGGCCTGGCTCATGATCCCGAATGCCAGAATTGCAAGCAAAAACCGCATACCTGAGTATAACCTGAATCGAATGAATCTGTTACGGTGATCTGAGAAGATTTCGCAAGCCACGCGCGCGCCCAACGAGGCCGCGCCATTCTCAATCTGTCCCACGGTCGCGGCTGCGCCGCTCCGACCGGCTCTTGTTCCTACCTTCTGTAGCTTCATAAGCATTTCAAAACCTCCATTTTCCTCTTGAACAGGACAAGGGGCTCGGCAGGCCAAACGAAGCAAAGTCAAGGGCGGCGGCACGCCGTTCATCTCGACCCTTGACTGCGCAGGGCGGTCTGCCATTTTTGTTTTCGAGGAAAATGGAGCGGGTTGAAAAATGATTTGAGGCCGTAGCTTCTTAACCGAGTTTTGGTCCGCTATGGCCTGACGGCCGGGTTGCTGTTTTCGTCTCTGCGGTCGCGGATTCCGTTTCGGTGTCGGTGGGTTGCTTGATCGTTTCACGTGTGACAGCGGCAGCTTGTGCAAAGGCGGGCACGCTGCTGATCTGGTATTCGTCCATATAATTCGCGCTGCCATAGTCAACCGGGGCGTCCTGCACCTGCTTGTGCCGTGAGGCGACGGCTTGGGCGAAGTCCCTCTCGTAGCCGTCAAGCCTGCGCGCGCTTTCCTCGGGGCTCAGCCCCTCTTCTCCCCTATCGCGCAAGATCCTCTCTTTCTGCCGGCGCAGCTCCTCGGCCTGGCGCTCGGCCTCCTGCTTCTCTGCCCACGTCGACGCGCCGGGCTTGTTCTCGTGTTCCCGCGCGGCTTCGGCCTCGTCGTCGCCGGTGAGCACCCTGCCCTGCTCGTCGCGGTACTTGTCGCCGTCGACGTAGACGCGGCGGCCGTCGCGCAGCCTGATCGCGTTGTCGTCGATCTTCCGGCGGCGCTCGTCGTTCTCGCGCTGCGCGTGCTCGATCTGCGCCAGCAGCCGGACCTGCCGTTCGCGGACCTGCCGCATGGCCTCCTCAAATTCCTCGTCGCTGCGGCGCTGATCGTTGCGGCGGAGCGCCCTCGGGTCCTGATCGGAAAACAGCATGAACGGGCGGGCGGTGCCGTTAAGCTCGAACGCCAGTTGGTCGAGCGACCGGCTGTGCAGAAGTTCGCTGCGCCGGGCGAGATCGGCCTCGGGGACGGCGTCCTCGGGTATCGCCAGCAGTTCTGCGTCGGACAACGCCTCCGGATCTTTGTCTGTGGGCGATGACATGGCTCCTCGCTCTCGGAATCAGCCTACACGCATAGGTTTAATATTCTGTAAATGGCAACTGTGGGTTAATTCGCCGGTTGCGGTGGCGGGCCAAAGCGCACACATCTACCGAGGCTTTTGCTTTCCAGAATGTGCGTCGCGCGTGGGGCCAGAATTGGGGCTACAGATGCCTCGGGGATCAGCGCGGCAATCGAGGCCCGGAAGCCGAATCCGCACAGGTGCCTCTCTGTACCGAAAGAGGGCCGCTTTTAGCGGGGACCGAGAGGCGCTCTTGATCACACATTGATCACACCGCGAGGTTCCGTGGGGTGCAGGCACCGAATAAGTCGGTCTAAATTTGCCTAAAATCAGCTAGTTAGGACTGCATCGGACTGCATCGAATGGCGCGAAACGGGTTCGATTCCCGTTAGCGCTACCAAGCTTCTCCGTTTTGCTTCAATCACTTGCACGGATTCCACACGGCTTCGTGCAAACAAATGCAAACATCAGTTCCGTACGGAGGAGAAAACTTTTCGAAGGTCGCTCGCCGACAGATCACGCCTTACGTTCACCCCGATCGGCAAAATTCCGGCGCCACATCAGGTAATCTTCGCCGCACTCGGGGCACTCGCGGCTTTTTGGAACCGTGCGTCCCACGCGTCCGCCGCGGCCGCGTCATCCTTGGGGAGCGCGTGAGCATAGACCTTAGCGGTCGTGTAGACGTCCGCGTGTCCAAGCCGCTTGCTGACGGCCGGAAGAGGCACCCCGTCTGAAAGGAGCTGACTACCGTGCGAGTGGCGCAGCGTGTGGAAACTGACGTTCTTCAGGCCGGCTTTCCTTGCGATCAGCGACGCTTTCGCGGTCACGGAATCGGGCTTCAGGTAGTCTCCCTTCGGATCACAAAACACGAGATCCAGGTCCGCGCGATAGTCGGCACCGAACAGGCGCCGATTCTCGTCTTGTGACGCGCGGAGGGCTTTCAGTGGTTCGACGATCGACGAAGAGAGCGCAATCAATCTCGTGCGCTTTGTCTTCGTCGATTTGATCCGCAGACCGGCCTGGGTCTGCTCAAGACTCCTCGATATTCGCGCGCTGGCGTTCACGAGGTCTACATCTGGCCACGAGAGCGCGAGGGCTTCACCGCGGCGACATCCCGTTGCTGCTGCGAACAACAGGAGCTCATACAGCCCGTGACCGCGCGCCGCATCCAGATACCAGCACACCTGATCAGCATCGATCGCGTGTGCCTCGCGCGGCTCGATCGGCGGAAGCTCCACGCCGTCCATGGGATTCGCCTTGAGGAGCTTCAGCTTGATGGCCTTCCGCATCGCGACGTTGACGACGCCGGCGATGTGGTGCACCGTTTTCGCCGACAGCGGACGCGCCTTCTTCGTCGTGGGATTGTAGCCACCTGCATCCTTAAGGCGGTTGAGAACACGCTCCAGCATCAGCGCGGTGAGTTGCTGGATCGCGACGGCGCCGAGCTGCGGCCGGATATACTCCGCGAGTTGCTTGTAACGCTCCAGAGTCTTTGGCGCACACTTCCGCGCCGCGTATTCCGCAAACCACTCATCGAGGAACGCTGCGAACGATTGAGGATCGGGCTTCACGAGATCGCCCGCGGCCTTTTCGTTCAGAACGTCCCGAAGGGCCCTGTCGGCATCGCCCTTTTTCGCGAACCCGGATTTGAAGATCTGCTTTCGCTTGCCCTTCTCGTCCTTGCCCGCATCAACCG
>JBOGMR010000656.1:0-4810 GCA_050746825.1 Bryobacteraceae bacterium
TGGCTGCGGAATGGGGACTCTCGGACAACAACCGGCGCGCCAAATATTACCGGCTGACCGCCGCCGGCCGGAAGCAGCTTGCCTCGGAAGCGGCTTATTGGGATCGCATGACCGCCGCGGTAGGCCGCATCATGCAAACGGCGTGAGGGGACGACTGTGCGCGAATGGATGGTGACCGGCTGGTTGCGCGTCAAAGCGCTGATCAGGCGGCGCCAGCTCGAGCGCGACCTGGAAGAGGAGCTCAGCTTCCATCTCGCGATGCGCGAAGAAAAAGCTCTGCGTGCAGGCGCGCAATCTGCGGATGCGCACAAGCAGGTTCGGCGGCAGTTCGGGAACGAAATTCTAACGAAAGAGAGGTGCCGCGACTTGTGGACCTTCGCCTCTTTCGAAATCCTGCTGCAAGACCTCCGCTACGGGGCACGCACGCTCGCCAGGAACCCTGGCTTCACGGCAGCGGCCGTGCTTTCGCTCGGATTGGGAATCGCCGCCAACAGCACCATCTTCAGCGTGCTGAACGCGATTCTATTTCGCGCGTTGCCTTACGCCTCGCCGGAACGTCTTGTCCTGATCTGGGAGACCCGGCATAAGGATCAACAACAGGACATTCCCCCACTTGCGAATGTGATGGATTGGCGAAGCCAGAATCGCTCATTCGAAGATATCGCGCGGGCGGCACTCTACTCGGGCGCCGAGACGCTGACCGGCCTGGGCCCAGCCGAACGGGTGCAAGTCCACTAGAGTAGCGGTGGAGGTGACGCGAAGTGACTCGTGGATTGGTGGGTTGGATGTTGGCTGCGGCGGCGGTGGCGTGGTGCGAGACGATTCGGTTCGACTCGGATAAGCCCGGCGCGGTTCCGGCCGCGTGGAGGGCGGCGATGACGCACGAGGGTGGCGCGCCAAAGTGGGAAGTGGTGGCGGATGCGACGGCGCCGTCGAAGCCGAACGTTCTCGCGCAGACATCTACGGACAATACGCCGGGGCGATTCCCGCTGGCGATTTATCAGAAGGCATCGATCAAGAACGGCGCGGTGAGCGTAAAGTTCAAGCCGGTGTCGGGGGCGCGCGACCAGGCCGCGGGGATCGTGTGGCGGTACAAGGATCCGGACAATTATTACATCGTGCGAGCGAACGCGCTCGAGGACAATGTGGTGCTGTATAAGGTGGAGGGCGGCAAACGGATTTCGCTGGCGCCGCAGGGGACGCCGTCGAAGACGTACGGAGTGAAGCATCCGGTTCCGAAGCAAAAGTGGAGCGAGCTCCAGGTGCGGTTTGCGGGAGGCAGGTTCGAGGTGTTTTTCGATGGGGCGAAGGTGATGCAGGTGGAGGACACGACGTTTCAGGGCGCGGGGAAAGTGGGGCTGTGGACGAAGGCCGATAGTGTGACCTGGTTTGATGATTTTAAGGTGGAGAGATAGGGGGCTACCCGCGCTTCAGCGGAGCAACGATGATCGGGGTGGTGGTGGGCTGGGCGGCGCCGCCGGCGGCTTCGAGCGTGACGGCGATAGCGGCGGTGGAAGCGACATTGAGCGAGCCGCGCAGGAAATGGAGCGCAGTACCGTTCGGCTCCGGCTGGAACAGGCCCGCGGGGACGGGCTTGCCGCCTACGGGGATCACCCACATTTCATAGATCTTTCCGGCGGGGGCGGGAGGCAGATTCGAGGCGATGAGCAGGACGCCGCGGGCCGGATTCAAAAAGACTTTGCCTTGCGGCGGCCGCGCGGCGCCTTCGGCCGAGACGCGCACGATGGTTTCGGGCGAGTTCAGGATCGCGAGGACTTCTCCGGCGCGCGCGAGCTCGACGTTGCGGAGCGCGACTTCGCGGCGGGCTTCACTCAAGTCGCGCGCGAGCGTCGCGGCTTCGTCGCGGGTTCTCATGAACAGACCGCCGAGCACGACTGTGGTGCACACGGTCGCGGCGACCCAGGTCCTTAGCCACCCGCGGCCCTTCTCAGGAACAGCTTCAGCGCCGACGCTTGCCAGCACGCGTTTTCGCAACCGGACAGGCGGCTCGACGCTATTGGCGCTGAGCGTGAAACCGGCCACCAACTCGGCGGCGCGGTGCATCTCGGGGACGCAGATCCGGCAGTTGCGCGCCAGGTGATCGAGGAGCTCACTTCGCTCAGGCTCCTCGCACACACCCATCATGTAGAGCTCATGTTCGCCGCTTAGTTCGTCGCAGGTCATACTGGATTGGCTCCAGCGCTGCTCATGCGCATTTCGCCGCTCATCAGGTCCTCACGCAGATTCTTGAGTGCGGTGCGCACCCAGGTCTTCACCGTGCCGAGCGGCTGTTGCATTTTCTCTGCGATTTCTGTTTGCGAGAGCCCTTCAAAGTAAGCGAGTTCGATGGCGGTGCGCTGGTTCGGATTCAGCTTGTCGAGCGCTTCGCGGATGCGGCGCGCCTGGTCGGAACCCAGAACTTCACGTTCGAGGTTAGCGAACAGCGCGGGGTTCTCGATATCCATGACTTCGAAAGCGCTGCGGGCCATGCGGCCGTCGACCGAGCGGAGATAGTCGATCGAGCGGTTGCGGGCCACGGCGAGCACCCAGGGGCCGAGCGCACCGCGCGACGGGTCGAAACCCTGCGCGCGGTTCCATACGCGGAGGAACGTTTCCTGAACGAGGTCTTCGGCGACGGACCCGTCGCGAACGACCCGGTAAATCAACGAATAGACGAGGCGGCCGTAGCGGTCGTAGAGGTCGGCCATCGCCTGCGGCTCGCGCTTCTTGAGGCGATCGGCAAGCGTGGCATCCTCTTCTCCCAGCTCAATGGCCAGCCAAAGGGGAAGTAGGTTCATGAAAAAAGCTCTTTGATCAGCGTTCCGCCGACGATCGTCGGACGTTCCGCGCGGCCATTGTGGAGATACGTCAGCCGCACGTGGTCGAGGCCCAATGGGTACAAGATCGAGGCGTGGATGTCGTGGATGTGGTAAGGCTTTTCCACTGCGCGCAGCCCAATCTCGTCGGTCGTCCCGATCGTCTGGCCGCCCTTCACTCCGCCTCCCGCCATCCAGATGGTGAAGCCCCACGGGTTGTGATCGCGGCCGTCGCCCTTTTCGTTGAAAGGCGTACGCCCAAATTCGCCACCCCAAACCACGAGGGTGTCCTTGAGCAGGCCGCGCGCTTTCAGGTCGGTCAACAAGCCGGCAATCGGCTTGTCCGACTCCCTGCAGCGTCTGCCGTGATTCCGCTCGATATCCGAATGCGCGTCCCATCCGCTACCCGATCCCGAGTACAATTCGACAAAGCGCACGCCGCGCTCCACCAGTCTGCGCGCAAGAAGACAGTTGCGTCCGAAAGCCTGTGTGTCGGGCTCATCGAGGCCGTACAATTTCCGAGTGGCCTCGGATTCCTGAGTTAAGTCGACAGCCTCCGGCCCCGCTGCCTGCATTTGGAAAGCAAGCTCATAGGTATCGATGCGCGCTTCCAGCTCCGAGTCACCAGGGTTGTCCCGAGCGAACTCCGCGTTCAGCTCTTTCAGATAGTCCAGCTTGCTGCGCTGCTGGCGGTCCGTGGTTCCGGCGGGCGGCTTCAAGTGCAAGATCGGCGTATCACCGGTGCGAAACTGCGTTCCCTGGTACGTGGCCGGCAGGAACCCCGAACTCCAATTTTTCGGGCCCCCTACCGGTTCCTTGTCGTCTAGCAGTATTACGAAAGAAGGAAGATTTCGGTTTGCGCTTCCGAGACCATAAGTTGTCCACGCGCCAAGCGACGGGCGTCCGGCGAGAATGGAGCCGGTGTTCATCTGGCAGACCGAGCCGACGTGATTGAGACCGTCGGCCCAGCACGAACGGACGACGGCGAGATCGTCGGCGTGCTGCGCGATGTGCGGATACCAATCGGACACCCAGATTCCGCTCCGCCCGTGCTGTTTGAAGACGCGCCTGGTGCCCATGAGCGTGTTGCTGGCAGTGCCCATGGCGGTGATGGGACGGCCGAAAGATTCCGGCATCGGCTGTCCGTGCATCTCGTTGAGCTTGGGTTTGGGATCGAACAGATCGATGTGACTGGGGCCGCCTTCCATGAAGAGCCAGATGACGGACTTGGCTTTGGGCGCGAGGTGCGGCTGCTTCGGGGCGAGCGTGTGGGTCGCGGCCAAGCCGTCTTCGTGGAGGAGTTGAGAGAGAGCGATGCCGACGAGACCACTGCCGGCGTTGCGGAAGAAGTCGCGGCGGGAGGAAACCGCTCCCTCAGGGCCGCGGCTTGTCAACGGGCTTCGGAACGCTCCAGGGATCTGATGTTTCATGGCGCTAGTTCAGGTACACGAATTCGTTGGAGTTTAACAGAGCGTGGCAGAAGTCGACCAGGGCCGCGGCGCGCGCGGGGTCGACGCCCGCAGGGACGTTGTCCGGCAGCGGAACTTTTTCATTGGTTGCCAGACGCCCGGCTAGAATCGGCGTGTGGCGTTCGAGGAACGCAAGCGCGGATTTCCGCTCGCCGGCGCTGGGCGTGCGGGAGAAGGCCAGGCGCCAGGCGCGATCGACTTGAGCTTCGGCCGACAGCCCGCCGTCGTTGAGCACGCGGCCGGCGAAGGCGCGCGACCAGTCGAGCACGACTTCGTTGTTGAGCAGCTCAAGCGCCTGCGGGGCGGTGAGCGTGGCGCTGCGGCGCGCGCAGCTCTCGTGAGTGTCGGGCATGTCGAACGCTTCGAACATCGGGTAGCGCGTATTGCGGCGCACGAAGACGTAGACGGAGCGGCGCGAGGCTTCGGCGGGGTCTTCGTCCTTTTTCCAGCCGCCGCGCGTGACGACGCCGGCCGGCATCGGCGGGAAAACGCCGGGACCGCCCATTTTCAAGTTAAGTCTTCCGC
>JBOGMR010000657.1:0-7279 GCA_050746825.1 Bryobacteraceae bacterium
TCTCGGCGCTTGGTGCGGCAGACTCTCAGTCTGCCTTGGGCTATCGCAATCGCTGTGGGGAATCTCTGGGCCGATCTCCGCAATGACTACTGGCTTTAGCTGCAACGCCGCGGTGTTCCGATTCCGCGCACGCCTCCGCTCTGCCCCTATCCGCAAACGGCGAAGTACAAGGGCTCCGGAAGTATCGACGAAGCGGAGAATTTCCGCTGCACAGCAGCCAATAGCCGCTGACCGTGGCGGGCGCGGGTTACCATGAGGCGTGGACCTTCCTGTGAACCCGCCGATCCTGCCGATGCTCTCCAAGCGAGTGAGCGAATTGCCGGTGGGCGAAGCATGGATCTACGAACCCAAATGGGATGGATTTCGCGCGCTGGTCTTCCGCGACGGCGGCGAGATCTTCATCCAAAGTCGCGACGATAAGCCGCTGAGCCGCTACTTCCCCGAGTTACTCGATCCATTGCGGTCGCAGTTGCCTGCCCGTTGCGTGCTCGACGGCGAAATCGTCATCGCAAAAAATGACGCGCTCGATTTCGAGGCGCTACAGCTCCGCCTCCATCCGGCTGCGTCTCGCGTGAAGCTACTTTCCGCGGAGATCCCGGCGTCCATCGTGTTCTTCGACCTGCTTTGCGAAGGGGACCGGGATCTGCGGAACCAACCGTTCCAAATCCGCCGCCGGGAGCTCGAATCGCTGCTCTCATCCGCTACGCGGCCGATCCACTTGACGCCCGCAACTCACGATGCCGCGGTCGCCTCGGATTGGTTTCGGCGCTTCGAGGGCGCGGGCCTCGATGGGGTCATGGCGAAGCCGGTCTCAGGGATCTACGAGCCTGACAAGCGCGTGATGCTCAAGGTGAAGCACGAGCGCGACTGCGACTGCGTCGTGGCCGGTTTTCGATGGCACAAGCAAGGGGAGCGCACCAGGATCGGCTCGCTGCTACTCGGCCTTTTCGATGACTCCGGCGCGTTGCAGCACGTCGGCGTGTGCGCGAGCTTCACCGCCGGGAAGCGCCGCGAGCTGGTGGAATATCTCGCGCCCTACCGGGAGGACGCGCTTGCCTCTCACCCCTGGAAGAGCTGGGCCGAGCACGGTGCAGCCGCCGCTGGCGCCGCGCATCGCATGCCGGGTGGCCAGAGCCGCTGGAGCCAGGGAAAGGACCTGTCGTGGGAGCCGCTGCGGCCCGAGTTAGTCGCCGAAGTTGCCTACGAGCATATGCAGGGCAGCCGCTTCCGTCACATGGCGCACTTTCGAAGATGGCGCCTGGACAAAAGGCCGGCCGGCTGCACCTACGCCCAGCTCGAAGTCGTGCCACCGCACGAACTGGCGTCGATTTTCGCGGCATAGAGCCTGCGTCACACACACGGTATCATCTTGAAAATGGGCCACAACCTCACGTTGTCGAAGTACTCCATTGGCGTTGGCGACCGTTTCGCCCGTCAGGCAGGCGCGCAATTACGAGCCTGCATGATGGCGGGTGAGAGCGGAATCGACGTCATTCCCGTGTGGAACAAATCGAACCGTGAACACACCCTCATCGGTTCGCGCCCGGAGAGCGTGCGTGAGGCGGCGGATCGCGCGGTGCAAGCGCTCGGATGGAACAAGCCTTATCATGTCGACGCGGATCACATCAATTTCGATACGGTCGACGGGTTCATCGAAGCCTCCGACTTCTACACCATCGACGTAGCCGATTGGATCGGCCGGCCGGCTGACCCTGCCGCTGTCGAAACGTTCGTCAAACGGCATACCCACCTGGTGGGCGAGCTGCGAATTCCAGGAATCGAGAGTGCATTCCGCAACCACCGGGACTTCGTCGCGCACGCAGCGGGCAAATACCTCGCCGCCGTGACTGAGGCGGGCCGGATCTATCGCAAAGTGGAGGAGAAGAAGGGCAAGGGACGCTTCATCACTGAAGTCTCCATGGATGAGACCGACAGCCCGCAGACACCGGTCGAGTTACTCATCATTCTGGCCGCGATCGCGGACGAGAAGATCCCGATTCAGACCATCGCGCCGAAGTTCACGGGCCGCTTCAACAAGGGTGTGGACTACGCCGGTGACGTCGCCAAGTTCACCGGGGAGTTTTCAAGCGACGTGGCGGCGATCGCTTTCGCCGTTAAACAGTACGGGCTTCCGCCGAGCCTCAAGCTGAGCGTCCACTCGGGAAGCGACAAGTTCTCGATCTACGGACCGATCGCGCGCGTGCTCAGGCAGTTCGGCGCGGGCGTCCACCTGAAGACCGCCGGCACGACGTGGCTCGAGGAGCTGATCGGATTGGCCGAAGGCGGCGGCGAGGGTCTCGAATTGGCTAAGGAGATCTACGGGCAGGCGTTCGCGATGCGCGAGGCTCTGTGCGTGCCGTATGCATCAGTGATCGACATCGACGCGGCAAAGCTCCCCGCACCGGACGCCGTGGCTTCGTGGGGGCCGGAGCAATTTGTGGCTGCGCTGCGGCACAATCCGCGATGCCGGGAGTTTAACAGCAGCTTTCGGCAGCTTCTGCACGTGGGGTTCAAGGTGGCGGCGAAGATGGGCGGCCGGTACCTGGATCTGCTTTCGAAATTCGAAAGTGCGATCGCGCGGAACGTTACCGGAAATCTGTTCGAGCGGCATATCCGGCCGGTGTTCCTGGGGAATTAGGGGCGGCGCGCGGCTACCGGCTGACTTCGCGCGAGAACCAAACAACTTTACCGAGAATGAGCGGATCGTCCCGGCGATTTGCGAGACGCCGGATCGCGCTTCCGCCTGCGATCGAAACGACAAACCACACACCTCCTGCCGGTTCCTTCCGGGCCGGCGTGCGCTCGAACATAACCAGATCGCCCGAACGAAATGGAGCCGGTAAATCCGGGTCATCGCCGAGGCGAGCCAACGCCGGTGACGCCCAACGGGACAGGAATTCAACGGAAAACGGAAGACGAATGTGGCTTTCGTTTTCGGGAAAAGGATTTCCGGGGCCGATCAATCCCGCTAAAAGCGGAGCGCCGGCGAAGTGCGCCGGAGGCTGTTCCCGCAGCAGATCCTGGAGCGATAGATTCAATTGCGTCATGATTCGATCGGCCGTCGCAGGGGTCAAAGAGCGGACGCCTTTCAGCACATTGTGCACATGAGGCTGTGAAATCCCCACTAAATGTGCCAGGCCGCGCTCCGTTAGGGAACCGCAACGGACCTGGTCCTTGAGATACGCGATCAATCGAAGGCTCAAGGCCTGAAAACCAGGCAGCATGGCTGTTTAAGACTATATAGCAAATAGAAATAGAGGGTTTCAATAAACGAGCAGCTTCAAAAAGCTGAACCCAAAGGGCGCCTGGACTTTGGGAAATGCTCGAAGTCTAACCGCATTTCCCGGCGGGGGTTAGCATATGTTCCGCTTAATTGAAATCGGGCGGGCCGGCGTTTGCGTGCGACCTTTGTTGACGATTTCTCCTCTACCGGCAATGCTTAAAAAAAAGAAAGGAGAACCCGAGGCGTCGAAGCGCAACGGGCCCTACACAGCGACATGATTTGGAATCGAACAGAAACGATTGGACTGGCCAAAGAGTCTTGCAAAAACTGCTTTGGTCTCGGCCTGTCAGGCCTCCATAGGGCGGAGCCTGAACCCTGCAATTGCGTGCTGAGAAGCATTTTTCGCACCTGCCATGCGAGGTTCCGGTTTTGCGCCACGAAAGAGAAATTCATGAGCACCGTGCGGCTCACTTCCGTGCACGGGCGGGATCGGAAGAAAACGTACGGGCGGCCGGTGGAGGAATACCTCGCGGACTTCTGCCTGATCAGCAAGCGCGTCCTGAATGACGAGGAGTATCGGGTTTTCCGATTTCGCTATCTCCTCGGCGCCGACTGGAAGTTGTGCTGCCGGGCATTGAACCTGGATCGCGGCAACTTTTTCCACTTCATCTACGGCGTCCAGCAGAAGCTGGGGCGGGCGTTCCGGGAGTTGGAGCCGTACGGCTTGTTTCCCCTCGATGAATATTTCGGCGGAACCATGCAGAGAGTGCCGGCGAAGGTCATCGAGTTTCCGAGGCCGCGGCCGGTGTATCCTCCGGTGAAGAAGACGGCGTGAGACGGCGCATAGGAAGCGAGCGGCGCGCGGCGAGACAGGGATACAATCTCGGTCATGTACAAACTGGCTTTTGCAGTTTTGCTGGCCGCGATGTGCGCCCGCGCCGCCGGATGGGTCAACCTGGTGACAAAGAGCCTGGACGCCTGGGAAGCCGTCGGCGACGGCCTTTGGCACGTGATGCAGGATGGCACGCTGGTGGGACAAAGGGAACTCAGGAAGGCCCAACACCAGGCGTGGCTATACACGAAAGCCGACTTCGGCGAATTCGATCTGCATCTGGAATACTGGCTCCGGCACGGCGGCAACAGCGGGGTTTCGATCCGGGATGCCACGCGCGCCAAGTTCGCCGTCGCGGCCAACTGGGATGAGAAACGGACTCCGGCCCACAATGGCTACGAAATCCAGATCGGCAGCGGTGGCGGCGGCAAGTTCCCCTCGGGCAGCGTTTATCTCTTCGATAGTGCCAAGCCGGGCGTGCAGCGCGAAGGCGAATGGAATTCGATGGACGTTGAAGTCCGGAACGACATGATCCGCGTGAAGCTGAACGGGACGCCGGTGTCGCAACACGCCGGCGATCCGGCCCGGCCGAAGACCGGTCCGATCGGATTGCAACTGCATGACCCGCAGAGCTTCATCATGTATCGGAACATTCGGGTCCGGCGGGTGGGCAAGTGAGGCCTGGGAGCCCCAGCAAGGTTCCCGGCAGTCACTCAACCTTGAACGTAGCCTTGCTCTGGTAGGTCTGCTTCCCGATCCGGTCTTCGGTCGCGACTTCCAGAGTGTACTCGCCGGGCGAGATGTTTTGCTGCAGCGAAAGACTGAGTCCGCAGGGTAGATACCGCTTCGGATAGAAAGATTCGCTCTGTTCAACGGTCGCCTCTTTCTGGCGGAACAGGACCCGGCCCTCAGCGGCGGTCACCGTTACCGAATAGGCGACGTCGATGCGATTCCCCGGGCCGAACATGTAGCCGGTCAAATCGAAGCGCGCCCATACTGCATCGCCCGGCCGGTAGGCCGCGATCCCGAGCGGCTTGGGATCGTCCTCTCCGCGATAAAACGCAAGGTTGCGAACGACCAGCGTCTGGCTCGCATCGACGCGCCGGCCTTCGATCATGAACGGAATTTCCTTGATGGCCTGGGCGCCGCCGAGCGCGTCCTTCACGGTGACCTTGATCTTGTAAGTTCCCGAATCCGCGAGCGGCGGAACGAACACCGATCTTGCGATCTTGGGCTTCCACGCTTTGTCCTCGGGCGCGAGCTCGGTGTCGATCTTCCCGTCGATCGGCTCCATGATTGGCGTGCCTCCCGGATCGACAGCCTCGATATGAAACGTCAGCGAGATCCGCTTCTCTTTCGACGTCTGAAACCCTCCGGCCCGGCAACTGAAAAACACGGTCTCGCCCGGCACGAACTTGTGAGTCAGCGCCACAGGCTGGCCGTCTTCAAGCTGCTGCATGATGGCTTCGATGATCTCGAGCGGCGGCGCCGCCAGGCCAGCGGCTGCAAACAGGAGACCCAACGCGCGTAACGCGCTCATGATGTCTATTGTACCGCCTGTCGTTTTCTGTCCGGAGTGACGCCGGGCATTTCGAAGGTCTCATCTTCGAAGCGGAGCGGCAGATCGATGTAAGCGATGTGCGGGTCGATGCCATCGTCGCTCACCTGAAGGCGATAGGCCTTTGGCGGCGCGTCGAACAGGACGGTCCCTTGCAGCGAGCCGCTGGCGTTCACTTTTCGGAAGAAGCCGATCCAGTTTTCGACGCCTGTGCCGTCCTGCAACTCCTCGTGCGTCTGACCGCTCGAATCGGTCAGCTTGAGCGGCGGGACGATGGCCTCGGCGGCGCCCCCGTTGACCACGCTGAGATGCAAAACCAGAAAGCGGTTATTCGGCACGCGACTTTCGGATTCCTTTCCAAGCTGCTTGTGCCACTTGGTGTCGATCACATTGAAGATGAGAGTGCCGGCCTGCGCCTTCTCTCCCATCATGTAGGTCCGGGGAGGCGGGTCCGGCTTGGTGCATGCGCTTCCAAGCAGGACCAGAAAAACCGCGGGTAGCACACGCATATCTTGAATAATGGCATAGCTGGAAGGTAGCCGCCAAGTGTGCCTGATGTAAAAAGTCGACTAGAACACGCCAAAGCGCTTCTTGCGCATCGGCGTCGCCTTCGGCGCTGCGACGGCGCCTTCGATGCCGTCGATCACCAGCGGGCTCATCACGCGATAGCCGGCGCCGTTGGGGTGCAGACCATCGTCGGCGAGATTGGCCTTGAGGAAACCGGAGGGATCCACCATCGCGGAGAAGTAGTCCACGTGCGTGAAGTTGCGTTGCTTGCAGAAGGCGGCGATCCACGTGTTGAGCTGGAGGATCAGTACTGGCGATCGCACCTTGGTTTGCTCGAACCGTGGATTCGTGCCTTTGTGATAATCGCTGACCGGCAATACGGACGCCAGCACCACCTTGACGCCGTGAAAGTTGGCGAGGTCCGCGATCATGGTCAGATTGTTTTGCACCGTGGTAACCGGCACGCCGCGCGCCAGATCGTTGGTGCCGGCCAGGATCACCACGGCGGCCGGCTTCAAGTTGATCACGTCGGCTTTCATCCGGCCGAGCATCTCGCCCGTGATTTGCCCGCCGATGCCGCGGTTGACGAATTCGCGTCCGGGAAAATATTCGTTGAGCCGCCAGCCGTTGGTGATGGAATCGCCCAGGAAGACGATGCGCGGCTGCGACCCGGACGGCTTGTCCAGCCGCTCGTTCTCCTCCGAGTAGCGGCGCAGGTTGTCGCGATCCGGACTTCGCAGTTGGGTCTCTTTTTGATCGAGCAGCGTCCGCAAATGGGCTTCGAGGCGATCCACCGCATCGCGCAGCTCAGAGAACTGCCGGCGCGCCTCCTCCGGAAACGGATGCGGTTTGGGGACCGAATCGGCGAGCGCGAGATAGCCGCGCAGATGCGTGAGCAGATTGTACGTTTGACCGGCATGGTCCGGCCGCCCCGTTTCAAGGCCGGCGGCCGCCTGCCGCGCGTTCTCCAGCACCGGCGCCGAAGCGCGCGCCAGACCCGGCACCGATGCGGCCGTCGATTCCACCAACTGCACCGACCGCTTGAACAGCGCAAGCGCCTGGGGACCGGTGAGCACAGCGCTCGATTGAGCCGGCGCCAGAGAAGCGGCTGCGAGTGCCGCGAGCGCAGTCGCGGCCGAGGCGCGAAGTGGGATCATCG
>JBOGMR010000658.1:0-2542 GCA_050746825.1 Bryobacteraceae bacterium
CGGCTACTATGCACCGGTTCGATAACAGAAAACGGGCCAGGGTGCTTCGGCCACGGCTGTTCGCGGCGGCGACGGCGCTTCTGGCGTTGGGCGAAGGCCTTTTCGCCCAGCAGACGCCGCCACGCAAAGAGCAACTTGCGCGGGACGGTGAGACGCCGATCTTCACCAGCGACACGCGGTTGGTGCAGTTGCACGCCACGGTAGTGGACAAGAATGGGCACCTGGTCACGGATCTTCCCCAGAAGGCATTCAAGGTTTACGAGAACGGCGTTGAGCAGCCGTTGAAGCTTTTCAAGCGGGAAGATGTGCCGGTGTCGCTCGGGCTGATCGTCGACAACAGCGGCAGCATGCGTCCGAAGAGATTGAAGGTCGAGGCTGCGGCGCTCCAATTGGTGAAAGCTTCCAACCCCGAGGATGAGGTGTTCATCGTCAATTTCAATGACGAAGCGTTCCTCGACCAGCCCTTCACCAGCGACATCAAAGAGCTGCAGGCCGGCCTGTCGAAAATCGACTCGCGTGGGGGCACGGCCATGCGCGACGCCGTTCGAATGTCGATCGATTACCTCAAGGAAAACGGGAAGCGGGACAAGAAAATCCTGCTGGTGGTGACCGACGGCAACGACAACAACAGCACAGGCACGCTCGAAAACCTGGTGAAGGCTGCGCAGCAAAGCGAAGTGTTGGTTTACAGCATCGGATTGTTGTCGGAAGAGGACCGGCGCGAGGGACGGAAAGCCAAGCGGGCGCTCGATGCGATCGCCGAGGCGACTGGCGGCCAATCCTACTATCCCAAGGAGCTGGCCGACGTCGACAAGGTCGCCGTTCAAGTGGCGCACGATATTCGCAACCAGTATGTGCTGGGCTACTCGCCCACCAACCAGGTGCTCGACGGATCGTACCGGCAGATCAAGGTGAATGCGAATGGGCCGAATCGTCCCGTAGTGCGCACGCGCTCCGGTTACTACGCGACCCCTCAGGGCGCTCGTTCGTCGGCGACTCCCAAGCCCTCGCTGTGATCCATCTGTTGTGGCGATTCTCCCGCGGCTACCGGCTGGCCCCATGGCGGAGTCCTTATCTTCGATGGCGCATGGAAACCTACTGGGGACTCGACGCCGCCGAAATCAGCTTCCAAGACTTCTGGCGATTCCTGTGGCAGCGCCGCCAGGACCTGCGGCGTTTTTTGCGTTGGGCGGAACGCATGGAGGGGGCAGGATCATGACTCGGGGTCCATGGCTCACTACCTGCGCCACGTTGCTTCTCCTGCCCGCCCTCGCCGCAGCTCACGAACCCATCACCACCAAACTCACCTGGACGCAGGAAATCTCCCGCATCGTTTTCAAACGCTGCCTCTCCTGCCACGCCGCGGGCTCGAACATCCCGCTCGCCACTTACGACGAGGCCCGCCCCTGGGCCAAGGCCATCCGTGACGAAGTGCTGGAGCGCCGCATGCCGCCGTGGGGCGCAGTGAAAGGCTTCGGCGAATTCCGCGACGATCCCAGCCTCACGCAGCCGGAGATCGACAGGCTCGTGCAATGGGTGGAAGGCGGCGCCCCGAAAGGCGACGACATTTACCTGCCCTCGACGCCGCCTGCACCCGCGCGGCAGGCTGGCCGCCCCGCATTGCATCGGGTCATTCCCATTCGCGTGACGGAGTCGACGCTGGTCAAAGACGAGACCGCGGCCGGCATCCGCCCGGACCGCCTCGACGACAGGGGATGGATGCAGATCACCGCGACGCTGCCCGATGGCGAAGTGCGCCCGCTGATCTGGATTCGAGACTGGCGCCGCACGCTGATGCGCACCTACTACTTCCGCGAGCCCCTGGCGCTGCCCAAAGGAACGCGACTCGCTCTCTATTCGAGTGGAACTGCTCAGGCCTCACTCGCCGTCGCGACTACACGTCCGCGCGGAACGGATTGAAGTCGGATCCGCGATCGTAAATGTCCACGCCCTCGGCACGCTTCAGCGAGTTCACCACCCAGTAGGTCAACGGAGTCGCGACAACCTCATAGATCACTTTGCCGGAGTATCCGGACACAATCAGCTTCCAGATCGTCTCCAGTGATTCACGCCCGGCGAAAACCAGGAACATCACGATAATGGTGTCGACGGCCTGTCCAACCGCCGTCGAGCCGACCGTCCGCATCCACAGATGCCTGCCCTGCGTGCGCACCTTCATCTTGGCCATCACGAACGAATTTGCGAACTCGCCGGCCCAGTAGGCGATCAGGCTTGCCGCAACGATGCGCGGCACGAGGCCGAATATTCTCTCGAACGCCTCCTGACCGTGCCAGTCGGGATGCGGCGGCAGCGCGACCACAATCAATCCGATCGCCGCCATCAGGCCCGAAGCGAAAAAGCCGACCCAGATGGCGCGCCGGGAGCCGGCGTAGCCGTAGACTTCTGTGAAGATGTCGCCGAAGATGTATGTGACCGGAAACAGCAGTTGCGCGCCGCTCAGCGTGAGCGGGCCGATCTGCGTCAACTTCGGCGCCACCAGGTTGGAAATCAGCAACACAACCACGAACGCGTGAACCAGCAG
>JBOGMR010000659.1:0-3736 GCA_050746825.1 Bryobacteraceae bacterium
GCCTGCACCTTCTCAATCAACGAAAGCAAATTCATTGGTCTCCAGCAGAACCTGCGCGTAGCGCTCCCAGACCGTAAGCGGCCGGATCGGCGGCCCGCTGAAATCATCCTTCGCGTTCCAGGTCTGCTCGCCGGCTTTCACTACTGGCGTCCAGGTAAAAGCGTCATTCTCGGGATCGCTGCGCCCGTCGACGATGAAGTCGATCGTGTCACCCTTCCGTACGGCAATCCCGTTCAGTCTGGTCTCGGCGCTCGAACCGTTCACCGACCATGATGCCAGCTCGCCGTGACGGCTCGAAAGGATCCGGCCACGCACGCCATCTCCATATGGAACTGCGGGCTGCGCTTGCCGGAGCGTGCCTTCGATATTCAGGGTTCCCGACACCGTACTGATCCATCGACGAACTACAGCTTGGGTCGGCCCCTCACCCGGCTCCCCACCAGTGGCCCGCAGGACGGCCTTGCCCTGCCGGGCAGCGGGGAGCGATGAACCGCCCTGCCACCGGTCGGTAACAAATACGGAAAATGGCATGAACGATTCCACTCGTCCGGCGTCTGCTCGAAACTCGCCCGTACCGTATCGCCAGGGTGATGGGGGCGTATCGGCCACCGGACTACTCGAATCTTGCGATACGAACTTCAGACCTGCTTCCAATTCCCATTTCTCAGGATCGCGGCTGAACGCCAGCCGATAGAGCCGGATGATGTTCTGGGCGGGCGTAGCGGTTGACGCTGCGCCGGCGAGCGCGACGAGATGCCGCGCCTGCTCCGCTACAAAAGGGCTATTCAAAAAGAACAGCGCCTGTTGGGGGACGGTGGTAACGTAACGCATCGGCGCGTGCTGATCCGGCGAGGCGAAGTCGAACGCGCTCAACAACGCCGGCACGCGACCGCGCTCGATGAAGCCGTAGACCGAACGCCTCGGCGTTGAGGGTTGCGCTGTCAGCGCGAACGGAACACCGCCCACGGTCTCATCCAGCCGTCCCGCGGCTGCGAGCATCGCGTCGCGCAGGCTCTCGATCTCGAGGCGCCGGCGATTCATGCGCCAGAGCAGAAGATTATCCGGATCAATTCTGCGGCCGGCCTCACGATCGCCGCTCGACTGCCGGTACACGGCCGACGTCATCATCACCCGGTGCAGCTTTTTCAGTGACCAGCCGTCCTTCATTAACTTCACCGCCAGGTAGTCGAGCAGGCCGGGATGCGTGGGCGGATCACCGCGCAACCCGAAGTCGCTCGGTGTGCGAACCAGTCCGAAGCCGAAGTGATGCATCCAGACCCGGTTCACGATGACGCGCGCGGTTAGTGGATTCGCAGCGTCGATGATTGCCCGCGCCAACTCCAGTCGTCCGCTGCCCTCACGGAACACGCGCTCGTCGCGGCCGCCCAGGCACGACAAGAAGCGCGGCGGCGCCGGCTCCCCCGGATTGTTCGGGTTTCCTCGGATAAAGACGTGTGCGGGTCCGGGATGCGGGACATCCTCGACCGCCATCGCCCGCGGCGGCGCGCCGTCATAAGCCGCATTGGCAAGCACGGCATTGTAACGCACGCGGATCGATCGCGTGTTGTTGCTATCGCCCTCTGTGTAGATCTGCTCGAACTCCTCGAGAGGCACATCGACGGGTGAGTCTGGCCCTCGGAGTACGGCCCGAAGCAGTTGTGCGGCAGGTTCGCGGAATGGCTCAGCGCGGTCATGCCGTGCCAGTGCTGCGGCGTAAGCTGCCGCCAGATCCGCTAGCGAAGCAACGGGCTTGCTATCGATCTCCGTCTCGATGACCGAATTACCTTTCGCCGACCTGCGCACAGTGGGCCAACTGGCCGCGAACTCTTTTCCGGTAATCGCCGCGGCGGCGTGCCAGAGCCGGAACACGGGTTCGCCGCTTTCCCTCGAGGCACGAAGGTATTTGCGCCAGCGTACCAGCATGTGCAAATTCAGTTGCCGGTCGCGCACCAGCTCTTCGACCTCGGGATTCCTGCGGCCTTCAGCGTCACGCGCCGCTATCAGGTACTCGGCCGTCTGTGTCTTGAAGAAAGCTGCCATCTCGGCGTTCCGCCGAACGCGGTAATCCTGGTAGACCGTCCGGATGTGCTCGAGCCGCTGGCTGTACAGCATCTGTTTCCGCGGCAGTGCAGCAGGTTTGCCGAGCAGCGGTAGCTCCCTGGGCTGCCGGATATTGGACAAGACGGCGTAAAGAGAGTAATAGTCGCGCGTCGGGATCGGATCGTATTTATGATCGTGGCACCGGGCGCACGCCACAGTCAGCCCGAGCAGACCGCGAGTCACCGCATCGATGCGATCGTCGACGGTTTCGGGATAACTCTTCGGGAATTCGCGGCCCAGGCTCAGGTACCCGAGCGCTGCCAGATGCCGCGGCTCGATACCGGGCAGACGATCGGCCGCGAGCTGATACAGCACGAAACGATCGTAGGGCAGATCCTCATTTAGCGCGTTAATCACCCAGTCGCGATAGGTGTACGACCACGCAAACCGCTGGCCTGTGTTGACTGCATCGTTGACCGAATCGGAGTACCGCGCGACATCGAGCCAATGGCGCGCCCATCTCTCACCGTAGCGCGGTGAAGCCAGCAAGCGGTCGATAACGCGCTCGTACGCGCCGGCTGAAGTGTCACGCAAGAATTCTTCAACTTCTTCGGCTGTGGGCGGCAGGCCGGTGAGATCGAAGGTTGAACGGCGGATCAGTGTTCGCTTGTCCGCCTCTGGCGACGGCGCCAGACTCTTTGCCTCCAACCGGCTGAGCACGAACCGATCGATGTCGTTGCGCACCCATTGCCGGTCTCGCACCTCGGGCAGCGCAGCCATGAGGGGCTTCTGCAAGGACCACAGCACGTTCGCCTTTTTCGCAATCGCAGGCTGATCCGTCGGCAAGGGCGCGCCGTCACGGATCCACTGTTCGAAATCGGAGACCACCTCCGCGCCAAGCGGCTTGTCCGGCGGCATCTTGAGATTCTTGCCGGTCTGCCGGATGGCACGGATCAGCAGGCTATGATCCGGATTTCCGGGACGGATGATGGCTCCCGACTTGCCGCCCTTGCGGATGCCTTGCGCCGAGTCAAGCAGGAGCGCTGCCTGTGGGACGGCTGCCGAGGCGCTGTGGCATGTGTAGCAGCGCGATACGAGGACAGGACGGATCTTTTTCTCGAAATGTTCGAGCGCCGCCTGTTGCGCGACACCTCCAGTGGCAAGCCCCGCGGCTACCGCTATCAGCCGAAACAGCATGCAAGTCTCCTCAGAGAATTACACCAGATTCGGCGCAGCCGGTGTGAGTGGCCTCGTTGGCCGGTTCCGTGCGTCCCTGTGAATCGCGTATGGCCCGGAGATTGAAATGTTCAGTTTCCCGCAGCGCAATGACCATGACGGAGGTCGCTGAACAAAGACCGCGTTCTGATCATTCAGTTGACCGTCCCGCGAATCCCACGAATGCAGCTTGCTTTGCTGGCATGCTGTTCCGTGAACGCGACGCCACTGGTCAGTCGAAGTCGTCACGCATTCAGGCGGCTTGTCGATCATAGTAGTTCAGCATGCCACCCAATCGTTCGCGACGTCGCAGCCGTCCGCGATTGCCAGCACGGGCGGTAGTGGCTCAGTTTGAGCACATTGACCGGCTCGTTGACGGATCGTGGGGCCGCCGGCGCCTTTTCAGTTCACCGGCGCCGAAATCCGCTTCAGTTCCTCCGGCCAATTCAATACGACCTGTATTCTCCGCATGACATCACGC
>JBOGMR010000660.1:0-2571 GCA_050746825.1 Bryobacteraceae bacterium
GTGCTGGTTACCGACGATGCCATTCGCGAGGCGCAGCTATTGCTCTGGGACGTCCTTCGTGTTGCGGCGGAACCGGGGGGCGCAGCAGCCCTGGCCGCGCTCGTCTCGCGCCGATACCAGCCGGAGCGGGGAGAACGCGTCGGCGTCCTGGTCTGCGGCGGCAACGCCAATATCGTCATCTGACGGCGCTTATTCGGCCACGGAGTCTGCTAGATTGAACGCATGTTGCGAGGCCTTCAGCCGATCGTCCTTCTCATGATGCTGGCCGCGTTGACGGCGCCGGCGCAGAACGTTCGGATCACCTGGGTGGGCCAAGCCTGCTTTTACATCCAAATAGAAGGCGGGCAGACGGTCGTGGTTGACCCGCCGGCGGCGAACATCGGATACTCCCTGCCCGCGACCCTGGCCGACGTCGTTACCATCAGCCATAATCACAGCGACCACAACAATTCCGCAGGCGTCCGGGGGACGTTCACTGTTGTCGACGGGCGCCCCACATCGGAGCGCACCGAAATGACGGCCGCGGGCTTGCCGTTTGTGCTGGTGCCGGGTTTTCACGACGGCACGAACGGGTCGGCGCGCGGGCGAAACACGATAATGCGATGGACGCAGGGCGGCATGCGTTTGGCTCACTTCGGCGATTACGGCCAGGACTCGCTGACGGAAGCGCAACTCGCCGGCCTGCGCGATCTCGACGTGGCGATGATTCCGGCTGGCGGCTTCTTCACGATCGACGGCGGACAGGCCGCCCGTCTCATCGAGCAGCTCAGGCCGCGCATCGCCATCCTCATGCACTATCGCACGGCGCTCGGCGGCCCGGCGCAGCTCGCCACATTTCCTGCGCTCACAAACCCGTTCCCGGCGATTCGGTACAAGCCGGCGAGAGTCGTGCTGGCGCGCGACCTGCTGCCGGCCAATACCGAGACCTGGGTGATGGAACCGCTGGCCGAGGTGATTGTGGTCAACTCGGCCGGGCCGGTCGCAGGCGCGCCCGTGGCGCCATCGGCGCTGGCGACGGCGTACGGCAACTTCACTGGATCGGCTGGCATCGCCTTCAGCGGCCTCCCGCTTCCGCGCAAGCTGGGTGAGACCGAAGTTGTCATCAACAACGAAGCCGTGCCGCTGTTGTACGTCTCGCCGGGGCAGATTAATTTTCAGGCGCCGGGGCGGCTCGGCGCGGGCCAGAGCAATTTCGAGGTGCGCGTCGGAGGACAGATCATCGGGCGGGGAAGCATGACCACTGTCGCGCGCTCGCCCGGGCTGTTCGTGGCCGTCGATCAGGATGGACGAACCTCGCGCGGCCGGCGCGGTGGATTCATCACGATCTACGGGAGCGGTCAGGGGAGCACAAACCCAAGCGTCGCCGATGGCGCCGCAGCGCCTGGCATTCCACCTTTGGCGGCCACCGAAGACTCGCCTGCTGTGTTTATCGGCGGCCGTCGCGCGACGGTGCTGTTTAGCGGCCTCGCGCCCGGGTTCGCTGGTCTCTGGCAAATCAACGCGGAGGTGCCGCAGGATGCGCCGTCTGGGAACCAGATCAACGTGATCGTGCAGTTCGATCCGAATCTCGAAAGTAACCCGCTCGCTATCACGGTCGAGTAGAGTGCGGTCCTCCGAGCGCAGCCACAATATAATGAGGCCATGGTAGCGGGTCGCGCGCGTGTTGCCGCAGTCGTTGCAATGCCGCTCCTGGCCGGACTCGCCGGCGCGCTGCAGATCCGATGGCGCGAAACGCCGGTGGTGATGCCGGGCTTCCCCGCCACCGCCGAGTTTCATTTTCTTCGCGTAGAGTACGTGGATCTGTTCACCTCACGCCGCGGATTTGGTGGACGAGGCTGGTGGATGCAGGACTGGCCCGAGGCGGATGCACACTTCGCGCAAGGCGTGCGGCGCTTGACGCGAATCGACATCGGCGAAGGGAAGCATCTGCCTCTGACGGATGATCGAATTTACGATTACCCGTGGGTTTACGCGACGCAAGTGGGCTACTGGAACTTGAGCGATGCCGAAACCAGGCGGCTTCGGGAGTATCTATCGAGAGGCGGGTTCCTGGTGGTGGATGATTTCTACGGCCCTGACGATTGGGCCGTTTTTCGCGAAACGATGCAGCGCGTTTTCCCCGATCGGCCGATTCTGGAGATCGAGCCGGATCATCCGATGATGCATGTGCTGTTCGATATCAACGAGCGCACTTTTATTCCGGGACTCCGGCATCTACGGATGGGGCCGGGCGGAATGGTAACGGCGCAGCAGCAGGCGATGCCTCCAAGCTGGCGCGCCATCTTCGACGACAAAGGGCGCATGGTGGTCGCGATCAATTTCAATATGGACGTCGGCGATGCCTGGGAGCACGCCGACATGCCGGAGTACCCGGCGGAAATGACGGGCCTCGCCTACCGGTTCGGTATCAATTACATCATTTATTCGATGACGCACTAAGACCGGCGGTCAATTTCGTGTTCAGCTCCGCGCCGGCCGATCCGTTCACGCCGAGTCGACCCGTTTATCTGGAACGGCGCGACGCTGTTGTTCGGACGCTATATGATCAAGCTGCGCGCGTTTCAGCACGAC
>JBOGMR010000661.1:0-4645 GCA_050746825.1 Bryobacteraceae bacterium
ACCATCTGCTGCAGGTGAATCTGGACGCTTACCGGCAGCTCAAGAACCACATCGCCAAAGCGATCGTGCCGCTTCTGCAGATTTGGTCGGGAGAAGCGCACGGGGCGGGGCGGCTGGAGAAAGGGTACGGCGAACTCTGCCAGATTCTGAATATCGCCTCTTACAGGTACGGGTCAAAGATCCGCGAGAAGCTGGGGCCGTCGCTCGACGAATTGAAGACGCGAGGATATTTGTCGGACTGGCGAATCGAGAAAGCTGAAGGCAGCCCGGGTTACAAGCTGGTCCTGACGACAGGCAGAGGCCTGGGTTGAGCGAATCGTAAGCAGGCCCGGCCGAAGGCGCCGGCTCATCCGGATCAGTTCAAGAAGGCGCGATGGAGAAGCTTGGCCGCCTGACCCCGCGTTACGTTGTCGTTCGGGCAGTACGCAGTGGCCGAGCAGCCCGAAGTGATGCCGAGCTCACGCAGCTTCTGGATGAATTTGAAAAAAATGTGATCCGACGGCACGTCGGTAAAGAAAGCGGTGGCCGGCGAGGGAAAGGTCTCGCCAAACAGAGTTTTCATCTTGGCTCGAATGACAAACACCGCAAACTGGCCGCGCGTCACGTTATCGCCGGGGCAGAAGGTTGTCGCCGTACATCCCAGCGTCAGTCCGAGCTCCTTCATTTTCTGAATATATTTGAAGTAAGGATTATTGGCGGGAACATCCGTGAACGCAGGTGTGTCGGAGAACGTGAAATTCTCGCCGGCGATACTGCGGATGATGAAGGCCGCAGCCTGGCCGCGGGTGACGATATCGCTGGGGCAGAAGGTGGTGGCAGTGCAGCCTACAGTGATTTTCCAAAGTCCGAGCACGTTGATGTTATCGAAAAAAGGATGCGTCGAAGGGACATCATCGAACTGCGGGGAAGTGGCTAGGGGAAAAAGAGCGGCCCAGGTGCTCCATCGGTTGGGCTGCGTCGTAGACTTGGCGAAGGCTCCGTAGGTCCAGAGCCCGCCATCGCCCGGATCGATAGCGCCTCCGAAATAGTCACCCCAGCGATCTTCATTGTAGGGCGCTTCCCCGGCCTTTACGCCTTGGAAGCCGATGAACGTCACTGTTCCGTTCTCGGTGTTGGAGCCGACAGGCAGCACATTCGGGAACGAGACCGCGCCCGGGCCGAGGCTGGCGGGAATGTCGAGGGCGCCGTAAAAGAAATTGCCGTTGATCCAGCGCTGCTGCGCGATCAGTTTCTTGTTCACCGTATCGACTCGGGTATAGGTGACGGTTGTCGGGGCATCCGAGTAACCGTTGTTCTGCACGGTGTAGAGATTGCCGTCGCGGAAGATGGATTTGAGGACGGCGCTATCACCGACGTCCAGAGTGATCCCGGTATTGAATAGCGGGGCGCGAGCAGGCTTGTCGTACTTCCACAGCCCATTGACCGTAGTGCGTGTGAAAGTAGGGTTCGCGCTGGTCGGGTTGGTTACTTGCCACAAAGTCAGGTAGCTCGTGTTGTCGTTGGAATTGACCAGGTAGGTGCCCGTGAAGCTTGCCATGGTCCGGCCGTGGGGGTGGGGCGGCTGGAGCGTGGACACCAGCGTGTTGTCCTGGTTTTTCATGTCCCACTGCTCAAAGAAGGTCAGCGTAGCGGGCTGCGTGCCGTAGAGCTCGGACTTTTTGAGGATGCGCAGTTTCACGTAAATAAAAGTGTTGATGTTGAAGAAATTTCCGGTCAGATAGACCGCTTCATTATCAAACCCAACTTTCGGCTGATCGAGATAGGTGGCGTCGGGCACGCCGTTGTTGACGCCGGCGTTTATCGCCCAGTTCTTCCATCCTCCAGCGAAGTTGGGCGTATCGGAAACCGAAATCAGCCAGTTGGTGCTTGAGCCGTTGAAGTCGAGCGAGGCGACGACCAGGATGAAGCGGCCGTGAAACTGGTCGTAACGAATGACGGGATCAAACAGCAGGCAGTTGTTGCCGGTGCCGAAGGGGCAGATGGACGGGAGAAACGCGTTGAACCACTGCTTGAACGAGCTGATGCTGGTCTGCTGGCCCTGGCGGGTGTAGCGTGCGATCGAGGTGTTGATGACGACAAGCACGTCGTCGGGACCAACCGCCATGTCGGGGTCCGCGGGGACGAAGGTGGAATCGGGGAGGCCCTCCCAACTGTACAGCGGCGTCTCCTTTACGGGCATACGCGGCGTTGGCAGAGAAGGGCCGCCGCTCGATTGGATTTGGGCGGGCCCGGGATAGCTGGAGCGTGGCTGCAAAACGGGAGCGCCACGGCGGATCGGCTTATCGGGAATCTCAGTCCGCTGCACGCTCTCTGGAAAGCGGGGTTCGGGAGGAAGCTGAAGGGGATTGATCGCGGCGAAAAGCGAGGACCGGCCGAATCCGCGTCCACCCGCCAAGGGGGCGTTCTGCGCGGCTAGCGGAACGGCTGCCGAGCTGAGGATCAGAAAAATAATGGTAAGGTGTTTCGTTGACATTCTCTAGGACTCCGGAGGCGAAACTTGCATGATACTACGGGAAGCGCCGAAGCCGCCCGCGAATCGAGCGGCCGGCGAAGTCCGGCGTCGCCTGCGGGGCTGCCAAGTACAATTGTGTAGATAGTGCGACTGCTGGCCATCTCCGACGTCACCCTGGGTTACGGCACGCCGCAACTGCCCCTGCTGGCTGCGTCGCTGGCGAGCCATTACGGCGCCGAAGCGCATGCCATCGAGCCCGTGCAGCCGGAGCTGCCGGCAAGGCACAATCTGTTCCCGGCGCTGCGCATCGACCGCATCGCGACCGGTCATCATCCTCACAGCGAAACCGGCCGGCGGGAGTACGTGTGGCGCGCGGCCGGGCGCATCAACGAGCTTGCCCCGGACGTGCTCGTGGTCTGCTGCACCTATTGTCTGCCGGTGGTGTTCCGCCTGAAGCGGCGGCCGCGCAAGGTGATCTACTACTCGGTCGAATCGATTCCGTATTACGGGCCCTTCGATGTGGAGATGAACCAGCAGGTGGGGCCACTGGTGGACGTGATCATTTTCCCGGAGGAAAACCGCGCCGCGGCTGAAATCGGGCGCTGCGGATTTGACGGCGCGGCCAAGCTGGTGCTGTACAACGCCACCAATACGCGCAACGGCCGTGAGCCGCTGCCGCCCGGTTCGCGCAACGGGCGCATACTCTACGCCGGCACGATCAGCCGTGAGCACACGTTCGCCGATTACTATGCGCATCCGGATACGCGCTCGTATCCCATGGATCTGTATGGTCCGCTGAAATTCTCCGGCGACGCCGAACGGCAGGAGTTTCTGGCCTCGCTCGGCGGCGCGGTGCGCTACCGTGGACACATCGACGCGGCCGCGCTCGCCGACCTGCGGCGCGAGTATGTCTACAGCATGGTGTCGTGGAATCCGATCAACGAGAATCAGCGTTGGGCGGCGCCGAACAAGTTTTTCGATTCGATTGCCGACGGCGTTCCGCCGATCGCCGCGCCGCATCCGCAGTGCAAGCTGATCGTCGAGCGATATGGCTGTGGCGTGCTGATGGAGGACTGGGGGTACGCGGCGTTTCAGGCGGCGCTGCGCAAGGCGTGGCGTCTCTATGAAGCAACCGGCGGGGAAGCGTGGGAGGAGATGGCGGCGGGTTGCCGTCGAGCGGTGGAAGCGGAGCTGAATTGGGAGAATCAGTTCGCGAGGCTCAAGCCGTACTTGTGAAAATGAAGGCGCATGAGTAGAGAGAGAATCGTTGTCACCGGTGCGAGCGGATTCCTGGGCCGCCATCTGATGCCCGTGCTCCAGGCGCGCTATGGCGCCGGTCGCGTGATCGGGCTCAGCAGCCGCGACTATGATCTCACCGATCCGGGCGCGGTGCGGCGCATGTTCGACGAACGCAAGCCGGAAGTGCTGATTCATCTGGCCGCGTACGTCGGCGGCATCGGCGCCAATCGCGAGCGGCCGGCGAGTTTCTTTCATCGCAACATCCTGCTCACGGCGCTGGCATTCGAAGAGGCGTCGCAGCGCTTTGCGGGCGCGGGCGGGAAGCTCCTGGTGCCGATGGGCGGGTGCAGTTATCCGGCGCGCGCGACCTCGCCGATCAGCGAGGACCAGATGTGGAACGGCTATCCGCAGGCCGAGAGCGCCGCGTATTCGGTGGCGAAGAAAATGAGTCTGGTGGCGAGCGAAGCCTACCGCAGCCAGCACGGGCTGAATTCGGTTGTGGTGGTGCCGGGCAATCTGTACGGCGAATACGACAATTTCCGGGAGAAGGAATCGCACGTGGTTCCGGCGCTGGCGCGGCGCTTCTATGAGGCGCGTCTGGCGGGCAGGCCCGAGGTGACGGTATGGGGCAGCGGACGCGCCGAGCGCGACTTCGTGTATGCCGGCGACGTGGCCGCGCTGTTCCCGTTCTTCATTGATTCGTACGACTCGAGCGAGCCCGTGAACCTGTCGTCGGGGACGACGACGCCGATCCGAATGCTGGCGGAAACGATCAGCGAACTGACCGGATTTCAAGGGGAGTTGGTGTGGGACACGTCGAAGCCGGACGGACAGCCGGTGAAGATCTTCGACGTCCGGCGCATGGAGGCGCTCGGCCTGGAATGCCCGACGCCGCTACGCGTAGGTCTGGAGAAGACGATCGGGTGGCTGGCGCGGAACTACGCGACGCGCGGA
>JBOGMR010000662.1:0-4266 GCA_050746825.1 Bryobacteraceae bacterium
CTCCTCCGGCGACTCGTCGTCAGAGGCCGGCGTCAGCGCAGTGGCCTCGACTTCGTCGGCGGTCCGGGCGTGCGGCGAGCCGTGGATCGACAGGACCTCGGGCTGTTTGCGACGAAGATGATCGAGCGCCGTGTTGTGCGCGATCTTGAAGATCCAGGAGCTGAACTTGAAGGACGGGTCGTACCGGTCCAGGTGGTTCAGGACCTTGATGAAAGTATCCTGGGACAGGTCTTCGGCGCGCTCGCGGTCGCGAACGAGGCGGTAGATGAGCGAAAAGACCGGCCGCTCGTAGCGGCCGACCAGCTCGCGGAAAGCGGTTTCCCGTCCGCGGCGTGCATGCTCGACGACTTCCTGGTCGGTTAGCTTACCGTAGTCCACTTCATTCGTCGACGGTGACGGCGGGTCGCGATGAGGAGCAGCCTCGCGCCGCCACGCGGAAGCATACGGGGCGCCTTCGCCTCCGGTTTCACTCGGCTTGATAGGCGGGGAAGGCACAGATACCTTGCGAGCCACGTTTGCCACGGGCCCAATCTAAAGTGCGGGAGTAACTTGCGCGATGGCGGGAGCGCCCGACAAAGCCGCCGCGGTGCGCGGCATGTTCGGCGCGATCGCGCCTCGATACGACCTGCTCAACCATTTGCTGAGCCTGAATCTGGACCGCATCTGGCGGCGTCGAGCGGTGGACCGGCTGCTTGCGGGCGAACCGCCGTCGGGGCTCTATCTGGACGTCTGCGCGTGCACCCTGGATCTCTCCCGTGAGATCGCGGCGCGACCGGGTTTCACGGGCAGAGTCGTCGCCATGGACTTCTCGCTGCCCATGCTGCTGCGCGGAGCCGCGAAGGCGCGGAGTCTCGCGGTGACGCGCGTTTGTGCGGACGCGCTTCGGCTACCGGCTCGAGACGCGACGTTCGATGGGGCGATCGTCGGGTTCGGGATCCGGAACCTGGCCTCGCTCGAGGCGGGCTTGCGGGAACTGGCCCGCGTGTTACGCCCTGGAGCGAAGCTCGTCATCCTGGAGTTCACGACACCCGCGCGCTGGCCGATCCGGTCCCTATACCTGTTCTATTTCCGACGCCTGCTGCCGCTGATCGGACGCCTGATCTCGAAGCACGAAAGTGCGTACGCCTACCTGCCTGCGTCCGTTCTGGAATTCCCGGCGCCCATGGTGCTCGCACGCCGATTGCGTGAAGCGGGCTTCGAAGCCGTGGAATGGGAGAGTTACAGTGCCGGCATCGTGGCTGTTCACGGCGCCAGGCGCTCCTGATCTTGCCTGACCGCGGCGAAGGGCCCGGGCTGTAGCACGTGAATCGCCTGCGCCACGTATTCGAATGATGGCGTCGAGCAGGGAAATGCCTTGACGCACTGGTACGTTGTGCCTAACCCGCCAGCGTCCCTGACGGCGTCCAATCAGAAGCAGTTGGGCCCCAGAGTGCCGGCTGTCGCGCCAGACATCCAACCGGAAAGCGCTGGGCCACCTATGGCACCAACGGCGTCAAAGTAGACGACGGAAACAAAGACCTCCAACACACATCCCAACCACTGCGGCCAGGACTTTTCGGTCAACTCCGGATCGTAGTACGGCTCCCATGCCGGTTCTGTCTGCCAATAAGCATATGACTCGACTGCTGTGGCCGAAGCGAGGAGAAAAAATCGTGCGATTCCGTCTCAAAGAATCTCAGGATCCGAAAGAACCTGGTTTTCGAGGGCCAAGACCGCACTCTCAAGGTGGGCTTGGGTGTAGCCCTGATAGAGCAAGCTCTCCAGCTGATCCATGTAGTACTGCAGGCGCTCAGGCGATTGCCGTTTGATCGGCCGAGGCAGCGGAACGGCGCCGATCGACAACGGGAACGGGTGCGTCGCAGCCGGCAATGTCGAGATTTCGCAACCCGTAGAATTCACGGCATTTCGCACGAAGGGCCACGATGTCCGTGGTTCCGGCGGCATACCTCAAGAACTCATTGTGGATCTTGGCCAGAGCGCGGGCCTCCGCTCGCCAGTTGGCGACCAGCTCCGCTCTGGTCAGCACCGGCTGAGGCGTTTCTGTGGATGCGACACTTCGTGACGGCTCGCCGCAACCTGTCGCGTGCACGACCACGGCCACTGATATGAGCTGGAGCAATACTTGTTCGGTCACGCTTCTGAAGTCAGTCATGTGATCCATCCTGCGGTTCCCAGTGGCGGTTCAAAACAAACGATGGATCGTGCAAACCACGCCGAAGCGTGTCTCATGACCGGGGCGAACCAGTCAGACGCTCCGCATGCTGTACAGCGAAGCCAACCGCCTGGATTGATTCCAGGACTCGTTGAACGTTCTCAAACCCTTTGCCGTAGTCGATGACTGTCGCGTGCATCAGCGGTCGCGATGACACGCGTATGGCTGTCCGTTTCTCATCCAATGGAGAGACGAATACCTCGACACGTTCGCCAAATGATCGCCACGTGGTCCGCGTCGAAGCCGAAATGCGGATCGGAATTGTCTCAAGGATTTCAATCTCACGGGGGTCTAGCCGCTGAACAGCCGTTCTCGCGGCGTCTACTGCTGACTGCAGGTCGGCTCCCAAAACGATCTCTGCGGCCTGAAGGACGTGAGGGACTCTTCCTGGTCGCCGTTTGCGTCCCAATAGGCCATGCATGCCGGCGGCCGTGACTGCCATGACTGTCCCGAACAAGCTACCGCCCCAGAGCGCTCGGACCATTGCTGAGCCGGGATCGCCAGTTGGATTGACGATCGCTATCCAGAGACCGGATAAGAGTCCGCCCGCGACGAAGAGTGAGAGCCCCAGTCTCCATAGGGGAGCTTCTCGCACAGCGAATCCCAGATGATCATTGACAGGATCCGGGTGATCTTGCTTCCGTGCGGATCCGGCGACTGCGGACGTTGACGCCCGCGCTAAGTGGCGGTGACTGCACACCGAAGAATTCCCGCGTACCCAAACGGCGTAGGCATGTGCACGAAGGAGGGACGTTGGTAATGGCGGCGCTCTCACTACGACTGGGCGAACGACCCACCAAAGCAACGGCGCCCCCCTTTTTCCGTCAAGGCATACCCGATCGGCTCCGATCAGCCCGATCGCCAGACCAGAGCGTCCCGCGAGAGCGCGCTTCACGCTGTGCCCGTCAGCGCTCATTCAGCTCGGCGTAGAGGATGGCCGAGGGGAACGTGCGAAGGATCGCCGCGACCGGCAGGTGGTCTTTCTCGCTCGAACTGATCCGCTCTCCCGTGAGGATGCTGCGCCATGTCCGGGGAAGGTCCGCCGGTAGAGAGAGAGCAGTATTACGCCAGACGTTTTCGGGTGGAAGCGCGGCCGCCGGCGAAGGCAGCAGTGCGGCCAGCCAGCGCGATGCTACTGTGAGAGAGTACTTGCCTTCATGGAGTCGGCAGAAGGCGGCGATGCGGATCGCATGGTCACCCACGGCAGCGATCCGAAGATAACCCCCGTCCGCAAAGACTTCGAAATGGGCCCGTCTGTGGCGGAGCGCCACAGCCGTGACGAACAGCTTGATCCTTCCATCGGGCCAGTTTTCGAGCAGTTCGCCGACACGGCGCGGGTCGGGCGCAGCGATGAGCGGCTCGAGCTGCCTCAACAATTCGGCATGGTGCTCGAAATCGACGGGTCGGCGATTGTCGGGATCGACGAGCGCGAAGAACGGGAGCTCGCAGCCCTGATAGAAGTCGGGCACGCCCGGAGCCGTGCACTTGATGATCACCTGCGCGAGCGCGTTCAGCGCGCCCGACTGAGCCACGGTCGACGCGAGGTCGTGGATGCGTGCGCGGAGCTGCGCGCAGGCCGGACTTTCGAGCAGGTTGTCGACGCTGGCCGCGAGCGCGTGTTCGTATGCGGTGTCGGGATCGCGCCACGTGGTCCGCGCCTTCGCCTCACGTGCGGCCTTCAGCATGTATGCGCGGACGCGTTCGGTGTACTCCGGCTCGATGTGACCATCCAGGGGCCATGTACCGACGAGCGTCTGAAGCAGAAGCAATTCGTCGTTCGCATCGCCTTCCATTCGCTGCTGCTCGATAGCGGTGTCGAGCAGAGTCTCCCAACGGTTCGGGATTTCTGAGAGGACGTTGATGCGGGCGCGCACGTCCTCGCTGCGTTTGGAGTCGTGCGTGGAGGAGGCATTCATCGTGGCAGGCGACGAGCGTGCGCGCTCCGCGAGGAAATCGTGGAGTCGATCCGTCGTCACGACCGGGTCACCAGCGTTGGCGCCGACTTCGTTGGCGGAGACGAGCGGGTGATAGTTGTAGAGCGCGGTGTCCTCGAA
>JBOGMR010000663.1:0-4067 GCA_050746825.1 Bryobacteraceae bacterium
GGCGTAGGCAGCCAGACGGTGGCGGAATTCGTCCACCCGGTTGGTGGGAAGTGTAAGTCCGGCAGCGTGCACGTGACCGCCGAAACGGACAAAAAGATCCGGCATCGACTCGAGCGCATTCAGAAGATGAAAGCAGGAGATGCTGCGTCCGGAGCCTTGCGACAAGCCGTCTTCCGGACTGTGGCTGAGAACGAATACCGGACGATGGAAGCGTTCGACGAGACGCGAGGCGACGATACCTAACACACCGCGATGCCAGCCAGCGCCCGCGAACACCAGCGCGGCGTCGCCGTCGGTGACGGGAGAGCGTGTGCACTCGTCGAGGATCAGACGGACGATCTCCTGCTCGGTCTGCTGCCGCTCGGTGTTGAGCGTGTGGAGTTGCTCGGCCAGGGCGCGTGCCCGATCGGGGTTGTCCGTTGTGAACAGCTCGATGACGTCGGTGGCGGTGGACATGCGGCCCGCCGCGTTGATGCGAGGTGCGACACGAAAGGCGATCTGGCCTGCGGTGGGCGCGGAGCCGTCTGCCAGACCCGCAACCGCGAGCAGCGCGCGCAGCCCCGGATTCCTCACGACATTCAGTCCTGCGAGGCCGTGCCTGACGATCACGCGATTCTCGCCCGTGAGCGGGACCACGTCCGCGACGGTGCCGATCGCGACAAGCTTCAGGAACGATTGCAGCGTGCGATCGAACTTGTCCGCCGGCCAACCCAGCGTCGCCAGCAGTGCCTGCACCAATTTGAACACCACGCCGACGCCACAGAGATTCTTCTCCGGATACTCGCAGCCGGGCTGATTGGGGTTGAGGACCGCGAGAGCGGGCGGCAGTTGTTCTTCCGGCAGGTGATGATCGGTGACGATGACGTCGACGCCAAGCTCTGCGGCGCGCGCGACAGCTTCCGCGGCGCGAATGCCGGTGTCGACGCTCACGATCAGCGAGACGCCCTCGGCTGCGGCGCGCTCGACGACGCCGGTCCGCATACCGTAGCCGTCGAGCAAGCGATGCGGCACGTGGAAGCGCGCGATGCCGCCTGCGAGCTCGATGGCTTTTTTCAGGATGACGATCGACGTCGTTCCATCGACGTCGTAGTCGCCGTAAATGAGGACGGTCTCGCGCGCGGCGACTGCCTTGCGCAACCGCTCGACGGCCTGGGCCATGCCGCGCATGCGCAGCGGATCGAGAAGGTCGTCGAGCGAGGGATTCAGGTATTTGAGGGCGGCGTTGCGATCGCGCAGTCCGCGCGACCACAACACGCGAGCGGCCAGGCGAGTCAAACCCCAATCGTCAATTGCGCCCTCGACGCCGGGCGGCATCAACCAGCGAGCAGGACGGCGTGCCGGTTGAGAGTCTGCTGTGAGAGGAATCAATTTTTCGAGAAAAAGCCGCTACCGAGCGGGCCCTCATCGTCTTCTACGTCGTCGCCCATGGCGTTGTCAACTGTTTCGGCCAGTTCGAGGAACATTTCGAACCACTCGGTCAGGACGGAGTAGACGTACATCTTGCCTTGGTAATCGAAGGCGAGGTCGAGCGAGCACGTGGAGCCGGCGAACGGCTGGAGTTGCCGAACGCTGCCCTCGACCTCGCGGCGCTCCTCGCGCGACAACTGGCAGTCCCCGAGCGCCTCGGTGATCTGCTCGATGTCTTCCTCCTGGAATTGCCGGTAAGCGAAGAAGATCAGTTTCGCGCCGATCGATTTGGCGGCATTGAGGAAGCCATGGAAGTCCGGAAACTGTTCATCGTCCCAGAAGACCACGGGGAGGTCCTTCAGGCCGGCCGGCTGGCCGCGGAAGATGACGAAGTCCTCCTGGTTCAGATACTCGGTGATTTCCTGCTTCAACTCGTCAAGATTCAGCGTCACGTTTCTTTTCCGCGGATCGGTTTCCGCTGTGTAGGATCAATATACCGGATTGCTCGGCCAGATCGCGCGCGCTGGGCGTGAGGATGGTGCGAGCGCTGATGTGGATTTTGCGGGAGGACTGGATGGCGGCGCGCACGTCGTTCTCGCAGAGGAAGTCGACGATGGGGGCGTCGGGGGACGGTGCGGGCGCAACGGGTGCTGCGGGTGCGAAAGCTGAACTCTGGGCAGGCCGGAGACCTGCCCCACGCTTCGCAAGGAAGAGATCGACGACTTCGGCGGATGATGTGTGGGTTGAGGATGTGTGGGTTGATGTGGCGATGCCGCGGCTCGACAGGTAGCGCTCGACGGCGGACACAACGGTGGGGCGGTCTATGGCGGCGGCAGCTTGCTTGGGAACCTCGAAGGCTTCCTCGGCCGTGCGCACGGCGTAGGCGATCCGCTTGACGTTGTAGAGATGCTGCGGGCCGACGTTGTCGCTTGTGATATTCCCTGCGATGGCCCCGCAGCCGAGCGTCATCGATGGAAACACGTTGGTGGTAATGCCGGTCGAACCCTGCGGCGCAGGCGTGTTCACCAGCACGCGGAACGCGGGCATGCGCATCCCATACTCGCGAATGCGCGCGTCGTCCTTCGAGTAGATCACGCAGGTGTGGCCGAGGCCGCCGAAACGCAGCAGACTTTCGCAGCGATCGAGGCCTTCGGCGAAATCCTTGACGAAGTAGAGCGACAGAACCGGCGAGAGCTTCTCGGCGGAGAGCGGATGCTGCTTGCCTACGCCCTCGAGCTCGACCACCAGAATCGGCGTGCCGGGCGGTACCTCAAAACCAGCCATCGACGCGATCTTCGCGGCTGGCTGTCCGACGCATTTCGGATTCACCGTCCACTGCGGCGTCAGCAGCAGCTTTGCCAGCCGCTCCCTCTGCGAGGCGTCGCAGAAATAAGCGTTGTGCGACTTCAGCTCGGCGATGACGGCGTCGCGCATCGGGGCCTCGGCGACGACGGCCTGCTCGCTCGAGCACACCGTGCCATAGTCGAACGCCTTGCCTGTAACGACCTTCGCCATCGCGTCAGCCACGTCCGCCGTGCGTTCGAGCATCACCGGGACGTTGCCCGGACCGACACCGAAGGCGGGCTTGCCGCTTGAATACGCGGCTTTGACGATGCCGTGCCCGCCGGTAGAAAGAATGACGCCCGTACGCTCGTGTCGCATCAACGCGTTGGTGGCGTCGAGCGTTGGGGTCGTGATGCATTGAATGATATCTTCCGGGGCGCCGGCCTGAAGCGCAGCCTCGTAGAGCAGGCCCGCCGTTTCGCAAGTGCACTTCATCGCGTTCGGATGCGGGCTGAGGACAACCGCGTTCGACGATTTGAGCGAGATGAGGATTTTGTAGATTGCGGTCGAGGTGGGATTCGTCGTGGGCAGGATCGCGGCCACCACGCCGACCGGCACGGCGACCTCGATCACTTTTTCCTCGGGCAGTTCGCGCAGCAAGCCGACGGTCTTCATGCCGCGCATGCGGCGAGGCAGCAGATCCGCGCAGAGCAGGTTCTTGGCGAGCTTGTCTTTCGCGTTGCCATAGCCGGTTTCCTGGACAGCCATCTCGGCGAGCCGCTGCGCGTGCGTGCGCCCGGCGGCGGCCATGCGCTCGACGATTGCGTCCACTTGTTCCTGGGAGAAGGTGCGGTACTTCTGGAACGCGGCGTAGGCTTTATCGACCTTGGTGCGGACCTCTTGAATCGAAACGAGGTCTTTGTCGTGTAGCATCGGTATGGAAATGCGGCAGCCGTTTCAGGCCGCGCTCTCGACAACTAGCCGATGGATCCCTTGCTCTTGGAGGCTCCAGGCAGGACCTTCTCGACTTCGTCGTGCGGACGCGGAATCACATGGACACTGACCAGCTCGCCGACACGACGCGCAGCGGCCGCGCCTGCATCCGTGGCAGCCTTGACGGCGCCGACGTCGCCGCGAACCGTCACCGTCACGTAGCCGGCGCCGATGTATTCCTTGCCCATCAGCACGACGTTGGCAGTTTTCACCATCGCGTCCGCGGCCTCGATCGCCCCTACTAATCCCTTCGTCTCGATCAACCCGAGGGCTTCCATATCGCCTCACTTTCCTGGGTAATTTTCTAACGTAACACAGTGGTGAGGAAGAAGCCACACGCTTGGCATTTCGGCATTTCGCCTCAGCCCTTGACCTACGCCGCA
>JBOGMR010000664.1:0-5098 GCA_050746825.1 Bryobacteraceae bacterium
GATCTACCTGGCGCGCGTCATGTCACGAAGCGCGAGCGAAGACGCACTGCCGTACTTGGAGAAGCTCACCAAAGACCAGGATACCGATGTGGCGCAGGAAGCCCTGCGGGCGTCGCAGAATCTTAAAGCGCGTATCTGAGCCACGACCGTTCCGAGCCACGACCGTGAGGGGTGGCTCGGGGAAGCTATTTCGCTTTCTTCTGCTTCTGCTGGCCGACGCGGATCTTGAAGTGCAACTGCTTCGATTCCTGGTAGGCCTTGTGGTCGTGGCGCGCGACTGCGTCCGCGAGGTATTTGTCGACGCTGGCGTTCTTCGGCAGGACCGCCATAATCGTGAAACTCTCCTTGCATACATCGCAGTACGGACGGAAGCGCTTTACATTCGGAATTGCCATAAGGCTTATTATAACCCGGGGCGTCTATTTCGGCGCCATCCGGAGGGCGCCGTCCAGACGGATCACCTCGCCGTTCAGCATGCGGTTTTCGATGATGTGACGCGCGAGCGCCGCGTATTCGGCGGGGTTACCCAGGCGTTGGGGGAATGGGACGGCTTCACTAAGCGACTGGCGCGCTTTTTCCGGCAGACCCGCGAGCAGCGGCGTGTCGAAGATGCCGGGAGCGATGCTGACCACGCGGATTCCGTGCCGCGCCAGGTCGCGCGCCATCGGGAGTGTCATACCGGCGATTCCGCCCTTCGACGCCGAGTACGCCACCTGCCCGATCTGTCCTTCGAATGCGGCGACCGACGCGGTATTGATGATGACGCCGCGCTCGCCGTCTTCGCCCGGCGGGTTGCTCGCGATCGCCGCAGCCGCGAGTCGCGAGACGTTGAATGTGCCAATCAGATTGACGCGGATCGTGCGCGTGAACCATTCAAGCGGCGCCGGTCCATCCTTGCCGATGATGCGTTGCGAGTCGGCGAGGCCGGCGCAGTTGACGGCGATGTGGAGCGCGCCGAACGAGTCGACGGCGGTCCGAACGGCTGCCTGGACCTGATCCGGATCGGCAACGTCGGCCCTCGCGAATCGTGCGGAGGCGCCGATTACGCCTGCCAGCGCCTGTCCTGCGGATTCGTTGATATCGAGGATGACCACGCGTCCCCCGGCTTCCGCGATCATGCGGACCGACGCGGCGCCGAGGCCGGATGCGCCGCCGGTGACGAGAGCCACCTTACCCGAGATGTTCATGGTCGCGGTCTATTCTACCAGCCATTCCTGAGCCAGGAGTTTACCGTTTGGCGGTTTGTTTACAGGATCGAAGTTACGACGACTTCAATTTCCCGGCGAGTGCAGTGCTGCCGGACACGTCGGTGAGGCGGAAATCGCGGCCTTGGAAGGAATACGTGAGCTTCTCGTGATCGAGACCGAGCAGGCGCAGAATCGTGGCATGAATGTCGTGGACGTGAATCGGGTCTTCAACGGCGCGGAGACCGATTTCATCGGTGGACCCGATGATCTTGCCGCCGCGGACTCCTCCGCCCGCCATCCACATGGTGAATCCGTATGGATTGTGATCGCGGCCCTGACTGTCGCCGCCACCGTTAGCATTGCCGTCCGAGGTAGGAGTGCGGCCGAACTCGCCGCCCCAGATCACGAGCGTCGAATCGAGGAGGCCGCGTGATTTCAGGTCCGCGAGCAGACCCGCGATAGGCTGGTCCGTTTTCGAGGCCATGCTGACGAGGTTCTGGTCGCATTGTTTGTGGCCGTCCCAATCCTCGCCGCCTGTGGTGTTGCCGGACCAGATCTGGATGAAGCGCACGCCGCGTTCGACCAGGCGGCGAGCCATCAGGCAGCGGGCGCCGAAGTCGGTCGTACGCGGATTGCCGAGGCCGTAAAGGTCGCGCGTGGCACTCGACTCTTTCGAGATATCGGTCAGTTCCGGTGCAGCCATCTGCATGCGGAAGGCAAGCTCATACGACGCGATGCGTGCGGCGAGGTTCGATTCATCCGCGCGCCTTTCGAGGTGCTGCTCGTTGTACCACTTGAGCAGATCGAACATTTCGCGCTGCTGATCCGCGGTCATGTCGTGCGGGCGTTGGGCATGGAGGAAGGGCGCAGGTCCATTGCGCAGCACGGTGCCCTGATACATGGCGGGCAGGAAGCCGGAGCTGTAGACGGGCGGCCCGGACTTGATGCCGCCTTCGAGCATCACGACGAACGCCGGCAGATTGTCGCACTCGCTGCCGAGTCCGTAGACGATCCACGATCCGAGGCTCGGACGGCCCAGGCGCGGCCATCCGTTATTCAGCCAGTTCAGCGCGGCGGTGTGAGTGAAGCCATCGTGGTTGCAGGAGCGGATCACGGCGAGGTCATCGGCGTGCCGCGCGATCTGCGGAAACACGTCGGAGATGGCGAGACCCGCGCTGCCGTACTTGCGGAAGGTGCGGCGCGAAGCGAGCAACGGGACTTTCTTGAAGGTCGAAAACTGCAACTGCACGTCGCCGAAGCTGTCGGGAACCGGCTGCCCGTTGAGTTTCGCGAGCGCCGGTTTTGGGTCGAAGGTGTCGATGTGGCTCGGTCCACCGTGCATGAACAGGAAGATCACGCTCTTGGCCGTTGCGGCAAGAGGCGGGCGTTTCGCTGCCAAGGGGTTGGACGTGGCTGCGGATGCGCTGCGGTCGAGCAGGTACGACGCAGCGAGCCAGCCGAAGCCGAGGCCGGATCGCTCGAGGAAACGCCGGCGAGAGAAATCAGTCCACATACAGAAACTCACTCATGTTGAGCCACAACAGGCAGAGTCGCGGCAAGGAGTTATGCTGCAGGAAGTCAAGCGCTTTATCGCGCTCGGCTGCCGCGGGCGTGCGGCCGAAGGCGATTTGCCAACCGGCATTGACCCAGGCCTCCGGCTTTTCGCCATGCTCGCGCTTCAAGCGCGCGGCGAAGCGGCCGGCTTGCGCGGTCATGAAGTTGCTGTTCATCAGCGTGAGGGCCTGCGGCGCGACGGTGGAGCTTTCGCGGCGAGGGCAGCTTGCCGTGGCGTCGGGAGCGTCGAACGCTTCGAGCATCGGCAGCCGGAACGATCGCTTGACGTAAAGGTACGCGCTGCGGCGCGCATGATCCGCGGGATCGCCCGCCACTGGCCATTGACTGAAGTCGCGCATTCCCGCGCGCTCTTCTTCGGTGAGCGGGAGCGCGATCGGCGGGCCGCCCATTTTGAGGTTCAGCGTGCTGGAAGCCGCGAGCACCGCGTCGCGCAGCGCTTCGGCCTCGAGCCGCCGCCGGTTCATTCGCCACACCAGGCGATTGTCGGGATCCACGCGAAGTGCATCCGGGTTCGACTCGCTCGACATCCGGTAGGTGCTCGAAAGCATGACGAGACGGTGCATCGCTTTCATGCTCCAGCCCCGTTCGGCGAATTCGATCGCGAGCCAGTCGAGCAGTTCGGGGTGAGACGGCGTCTCGCCCTGGCGCCCGAAGTCATTGGGTGTGGCGACGATGCCTCGTCCGAAGTGACCTTGCCAGATGCGGTTCACCATCACGCGCGCGAGTAGCGGCTGGCCGAACGACGTGATCCACTCAGCCAGCGCCTTGCGGCGCTGAGGGACGAACAGGGCTCCGGCGGGCTCGACGATCTCGGGTCCCGCCGGGAGAGCGCCAGGGAAGCCGGGCGTCACCTTCTCGCCTTTCTGTTTGAAGTCGCCGCGGAGCAGGATATGCGTGTCGGGGACGCGCTCACTGTGGGCCAGTACATTGGCGCGGGCATACGGCACGGGCGCCTTGACGTATGCGTCGCCGATCTGACGCAGCAGGCTTTCGCGCTCGTCGCGTTCCGAAGGCGTGTAGGATGGCTCGCCCGCGCGGCGAGTGTTCGTCTCGCCGCCCGCGGCGCCGCGGCGCTTGCGGGCCTCGGCCTCGAGACGCTGTAGCTTCGCCTTGAGTTGATCGGCGGTCACGAGCCTGGTCTGGTAGCGCGTGTACTCGTAAATCCCCATCTGGCTGACGATGGGAATCTCGCGGTCCTCGCTGCCCGCGAACAGCGCCGCGAAGCGGTAGTAATCGCGCTGGCTGATGGGGTCGAACTTGTGGTCGTGACAGCGCGCGCATCCCATCGACAGGCCGAGAAATGCCGATGCCGTGGTTTCGACCGCATCGGCTTGCCACTCGGCGCGAAACTGGTCGCCGAAGAACGTATACTCGGCAGCCATGGGACCGATCGTGTACAAGCCCGTGCCGATGCGGCGCGACAGGTTGGTCTGCTTCGACCTGGGCAGCTCGTAGGCGCCTTCGAGCTCGAGGTTATCGGGCCAGATTTCGTCTGCCGCGATCTGCTCCTCGACGAAAACGTTGTACGGCTTGTCGTCGTTGAAGGATTGGATGACGTAGTCGCGGTAGCGCCACGCGTTGGCGAAGTAGACGTCGGTTTCGAAGCCGCCGGTGTCGGCATAGCGGACGACGTCGAGCCAGTGGCGTCCCCAGCGCTCGCCGTAACGCGGCGAGGCAAGCAGGCGGTCGATCAGTTTCTCGTACGCGTCCGGCGCGGAATCGTTCACGAACTGCTCGACTTCTGCAGGCGATGGGGGCAATCCGTGCAGGTCGAAATACGCGCGGCGGATAAGCACGCGCTTGTCGGCGGCACGGGCGGGCCGCAAGCCTTTCTCTTCCAGCTTGCGCAGAATAAGAGCGTCGATGGGAGTACGGACCCAGATGGCTTCGCGTACTTCAGGAACCGGCGCGCGCACCGCCTTGCGGAACGACCACCAGGAGGGCTCTGTGGTAAGCGGCGCTGCATCCCAGGGCGCGCCGTTGTCAATCCAGGCGCGGAGAGCTTCGGTCTCAGCCTTGGGCAGCGCGTCCTTCCCAGGCGGCATCTGCAGTTCACCGTCACGAAGAACGGCCTTGTAGAGGCGGCTTGCCGCGGCATTACCTGGTACGATTGCCGGGCCGCGCCTGCCGCCGCGAAGAATTGTGGCGCGCTCGCGCAGGTCGAGCTCCGACATCCGGGCTGCACCGTGGCAGCCGAGGCAATTCTTTTCGAAGACCTGACGCGCGGTCTGCGCGTAGCCGGCCGCAGCCAAGGCGGCCAGCAGGGTCGCGAGCTTCATCCGGCCGGTATTGTATCAACTCCAACCGCTCCCTCACGGGTCGCGGCTCAGTATGGG
>JBOGMR010000665.1:0-5426 GCA_050746825.1 Bryobacteraceae bacterium
GCGTCGGCGGCGGTGTCACCTTCGACGAATTGCGCCATGCTTACTACGAGCAGGCGCTCGCGCTGCTCGAGGGCGGCGTCGACATTCTGACGGTTGAAACGTGCAACGATGCGCGCGCCGTCAAGGCGGCACTCCTCGGCATCGAGCAGGCGCAGGCGGAAATCGGGCGCCAGGCGCCGCTCATGGTCTCCGGCACCATCGAGACGATGGGCACGACACTCGCCGGTCAGGGCGCCGACGCCTTTTGGACGTCCGTCTCGCACGCCAAGCTCCTGTCGGTCGGCCTCAACTGCGGCACAGGGCCGGAGTTCATGACCGATCACCTGCGCACGCTGCACGAGCTCGCGCCCACGCGGATCTCCTGCTACCCGAACGCCGGTCTGCCGAACGAAGATTTGCAGTTCGACGAGACGCCGGAGTCGCTCGCGGCGCAGCTCGAGCGCTTCGCCGATCACGGCTGGCTTAACCTGGTCGGCGGCTGCTGCGGCACGACGCCCGCGCACATCCGCATGATCGCGCAGATGGCGGAGACCAAGAAGCCGCGCGCAATTCCGAAGCCTTCGCGCCGCGCGTTCTACTCCGGCCAGGAGTTGGTGGAAGCGGACGACAGCAACCGGCCCCTGATCGTCGGCGAGCGCACAAACGTCATCGGGTCGCGCCTGTTCAAGAACCTGGTTGCCGAGGAAAAGTGGGAAGAGGCGACCGAGATCGCGCGATGGCAGGTGCGCAACGGCGCGCACGTGATCGACGTGTGTCTCCAGAGCACGGACCGCGACGAGATCAAGGACATCCTGCCGTTCTACGACAAGCTGATCCGCAAGATCAAAGCGCCGATCATGATCGACACCACCGATCCGAAGGCGGTGGAACTGGCGCTGACGTACTGCCAGGGCAAGAGCATCATCAACTCCATCAATCTCGAAGACGGCGAGGATAAATTCGAGCGCATGTGCCCGGTCGCGCGGCGCTACGGCGCGGCTCTTGTGGTTGGCTGCATCGATGAAGATAAGCTGCAGGCCCAGGCGTTCACGCGCGAGCGCAAACTGGCGATCGCCGAGCGCAGCTTGCAGTTGCTGACGGAGAAGTACGGTATCCCGCCCGAGGACATCGTATTCGATCCGCTCGTGTTCCCGTGCGCCACGGGCGACGCCAACTACATCGGCGGCGCGGTCGAGACGATCGAAGGCATTCGCCTGATCAAGGAGAAGATCCCGTTCGCGAAGACGATCCTCGGCATCTCGAACATCTCGTTCGGACTGCCGCCCGCGGCGCGGGAAGTCGTCAATTCGGTCTTCCTTTATTACTGCACCAAGGCCGGGCTCGACCTGGCGATCGTCAACGCGCAGAAGCTCGAGCGGTTCGCGTCGATTCCGGAGCACGAGCGGCGCCTGGCCGAGCACCTGCTCTTCAACACGCCGCCGGCCGATGGCCCCGCCGGTGACGCTGACGCACTCTCCGAGGACGTGCGCCTCGCGCCGGAGGACTGGCGCCAGCAGAATCCGGAGCAGAAAGCCGCGATCAATCAGCACCACATCGCCGCCATCACGGAGCACTTCCGCAAGGCGGGTCCGAAAACGAAGCAAAAGGCTGCGGATCTGCCGCTCGATCAGCGGCTCGCCAACTACATCATCGAAGGCACCAAGGACGGCCTCATCGCCGACCTCGACCTGAAGCTCAAAGAAGGCGCGGCGCCGCTCGACATCGTCAACGGTCCGCTCATGGCCGGGATGAGCGAGGTCGGGCGTCTGTTCAATAACAACGAGCTCATCGTCGCCGAGGTGCTGCAATCGGCTGAAGCGATGAAGACCGCCGTCGGGCACCTCGAGCAGTTCATGGAGAAGGCCGACACGTCGACGCGCGGCAAGGTTGTGCTCGCCACCGTAAAAGGCGACGTGCACGACATCGGCAAGAACCTGGTCGAAATCATCTTCAGCAACAACGGATACAAAGTAATCAACCTCGGCATCAAGGTGCTTCCCGAAGCGCTCATCAAGGCCTACCAGGAGCACACGCCGGACGCGATCGGCCTGTCGGGGCTGCTCGTCAAAAGCGCGCAGCAGATGGTGATCACCGCGGAGGATCTGAAGACGGCCGGCGTGCGGATTCCGCTGCTGGTCGGCGGGGCTGCGCTCTCGGACAAATACACGCGCAACAAAATCGCGCCCGCTTACGGCACGGCGGTCTGCTACGCCAAGGACGCCATGTCCGGGTTGCGGCTGATGAACGAGCTGATGGACCCCGAAAAGCGCGATGCGACGGTGCGCGACCACACCGCCACGGCCGAGCCGGCGGCGCCACCCGTCGCCGCGGCCGAAGAGTTGCCGCCGCTGACCACGGTACGCAGCCGCAAGGTGAGGCTGAATATTCCCATTCCGCCGGCGCTGTCGCTCGATCGCAAGGTTCGCGACGTGCCGCAACTGCCCGAGATCTGGAGCTACATCAACCCCTTCATGCTTTACGGGCGGCACCTTGGCTACAAAGGAAACTTCGAAAAAGATCTGGCGGATCACAACGAGAAAGCGCTCGAGCTATTTCACAAGGTCGAAGAAGTCAAGCACGAGGCGGCGCCGTTCATGAAGGTGCGCGCCGTGTGGCAGTTCTTCGAGGCCAAGCGCGACGGCAATTCGATTCACCTTTTCACGCCGGACGGCGACGCGCCGATTCACACCTTCCACTTCGGCCGCCAGCGCCGCACCGGCGGGCTCTCGCTCAGCGACTACATTCTCGAGGCCGAGAACGGCACGCGCGATCACATGGCGATCTTCGTGTGCACCGCCGGGGCGGGCATCCGTGAGCGCGCCGAAGGCTACAAAGCCGCGGGTGAATACTTCAAAGCGCACGCGGTGCAGGCGCTCGCGATCGAATCCGCCGAAGGTTGCGCGGAGTGGCTCCATCGCCGCATTCGCGAGGACTGGGGATTTCCCGACCCGCCCTCGATGACCATGCAGGAGCGCTTCACGTCGCGCTACCGCGGCAAGCGCTACAGCTTCGGCTACCCCGCGTGTCCGAATCTCGACGATCAGCAGGGTATCTGGAAACTGCTACGCCCCGAAGACATCGGCGTCCAGCTCACCGAGGGCATGATGATGGAACCCGAGGCCAGCGTGAGCGCGCTGGCGTTCCACCACCCCGACTGCGCCTACTTCACGGCCGATGAGAGCGAGACTGAGGTCGCGAGCACTCCCGGTTAGCGGGGCGGTAGAGGCCCTGCGGCTTCAACACCGAGACCGGCGTAGCTCTCTTTTACTTTGATCACTTTGTTGCCATTGAAGGTCACGAAGGTGATACGGCCGGGGGCGGCGCCGTAGACCCAGTCCTCCAGTTCCAAACCATCTTTGGTCTCGCGTGTTTTGTGGACGGGACGGCCCATCGCAAGGAGCACCTGCTCCCGGTCCATTCCCTCGCGCGCTTTTTTCTCCTTGATGGCCTGCTGAATCTCCGGAGGCAACGTCTCGGTGTAGAGCTCGGTCGCGCTACGCTTGTCGAAATCGAAGATCGGCGCGAGCATCTTCTTGATGTCCGCCGCTTTCATCGCAGCGAGCGGCTTGTGGAACAGGACGGCGATGTTGGTGCCGGCTGTCGGCGTGCCGCTCTGGCCGATCGGCCCCGTGCGGGAACCCATGCCCACTTCAATCCGGTCATACCATTTACGGCCGCTCTTGATGCCGCCATTAATCTCGAGCAGGATCTGGTCGTCTTCGAGCGTAACCTTGGTGATCTGGACGAGGTCACCGACGCGTGCGGCCGGGCCCAGTTCCTTGCCCATCTCGGTCCAATGCTTCTCGTCGTACTTGCCGGTCGATTCAAACGGCAAGGGCTTTTTCGAACGCGGCAGTGGCTTTTTCACAGTGGCGTACTCGGCCATGAGGCCACGCACGATTTCGACCCTCTCGTCGAACGTCAGCTTGTTGCCGGCATAAGCGAAGGCAGCCAGAACAAAGCATGCGATCGGGGCGCGCATTTCAGTCTCCCTTGACGGCCTCGTCCAATGGCGCGAGCGGCTGTTGCTGCAGTGGCGCTCTGCGAAGGTACAGAAGCAGCGCGCTGAGCGCGAACGTGGTCAGCAGACTGCCCTCGGGACCGTACGCCCCGCCACTCCAGATCTCACCGGCGCTCCACCGAACGGCGTAGCCCGTCAACCTCATTGTAAACCCGCTGACGTTCAGGCCGAAAAGCGGAAGCGCAAAATTCCACCCGAAGTGCAGGCCGATGGGGAACCACAAATCGCCGCTGCGGAGGAATGCGTAGCCGAACAGGATTCCGAAGCCGACAGTGTTGGCGATGCCCAGATAGGTGGCGTTGGGATTCGATGCGTGCAGCAGTCCGAAGACGACGCCGGCAGGCAGGATGGTGGCGAAGGGCCCCCAGGTGCGCACCAACACCTGAAACCCGTAACCGCGGAAGAACAGCTCTTCGCCCGTAGCGCCGGCCAGCAAGAGAATGGTCACGAAGGCGAACGAGCCCGGTGTCACGTCATGGCCGGCGGCCGGTTCGGCGCGCGCCATGCCGGAAGCAAATCCAATCGCGACCACGAGGACCGCCGCGCCGAATCCGCCGGCAACGCCGAGCGCGAAGTGTCGAAGCGCGGGTGCTTGCATGCCAAGGCCGATGGTGGCCAGGGAGTGATGCTCGTAGATTCGGAGTGCGAGGAAATTGGCGAGCCATGCGGCCAGAAATGCGCTGAGCGTGATGCCGAGGAAGTCGCCGCCGAGCCCCGTGAGGGGACTGGTCGAAAAGATCACCGTGACCGCATAGAAGAAAATGTAGACGCCGACGCGGACGTACGGAGATTTTGTTGAAGGGGCTTCATTCATGGCACAAATGCGTGCGCCACGATCTCACTTGGTGTGGCTGAGAGCGACGCCCCTTGCGGCCACGCGAACCGGCAGGACCTGCGCGCCCTCTCGCTCGATTGCGGAGGCGACACTTTCCTTAGCGCCCCGCTCGACCAGAAAAACCACGCAGCCGCCGCCGCCCGCGCCGCAGGCTTTGGCGCCCGCCGCGCCGGCCCGCCGCGTAACCGTTACCAGCCGATCGATCAGCGGCGTCGAAATCCCCGGTGCGTTCTTGCGCCGGTGTTCCCACTCCTGGCGAAGTAGGCGGCCGGCCTCCGCCCAGTCGGCCTTCTCGAGCGCGCTCCGCATCGCCTGCGCGATTTCGGCGATGCGATCGAAATTCCTGTGCACCTTGCGGTCGCCGTCGATGTGTGACTTGGTTACCTCCCAGTTGTTGATTCCGGAGTTGCGCGGGACGCCCGTATATGCCAGTACGATGCGCTTATTGAGTTCCTCCAGATCCACAGGAATGGCTTTGCGCTCGATCCCGGCGGGACTCAGCTCAATCGCGCTGACGCCGCCATACATCGCGGGATAGTAATCCTGCGCGCCGGTGGGGACGCGAATGATCTGCGCTTCGATGTTCTGAGA
>JBOGMR010000666.1:0-2573 GCA_050746825.1 Bryobacteraceae bacterium
AGGATCTTCTGCTTCATGCCCTTCGAGTACGAGGCGATGGGCGAGTGGCGGTGAGGGTGGAGCGAAAAAAGCTGGAGCAGGTCGTCGATCTTGCGATCGGCGGTGGCCGAAGGCATCGAGCGCAGGCGGCCGATGAGCTGCAGGTACTCGCGGCCCGTGAGGAATGGGTAGAGGTGCGGTATTTCGGGGACGTAACCGATGCGGCGCTTGTAATCGATCAGATTGTCCTTGATGCGGCGGCCGTCGAAGAGGATGTCGCCGGTGGTAGGCTCGATCAGACCGGTGAGCATGTTGACCGTGGTGGTCTTACCGGAGCCGTTGGGCCCGAGGTAGCCGAGGACCTGGTAGGGGTGGACGGTGAAGCTGATGTTGCGGACGGCGGGTGTGCGCGTGTACACCTTGGTGAGGTCGCGGACTTCGAGCATGACTGTCGGGCTTAGACTCCGGGCGGAGGGAAAAGTTCCGAGGCCGCCGGGGCCCACGGGTCCGCCCCACGGTTTCGGCGTGACATAATGGCCAGCATGTGGAAGGGGATTTCACGACGGGGATTTCTGGCCGCTGCTGCGGCGGGACTTATGAGAGGTGCTGAGGAGCGGCTGGCAATCAAGTCGGTGAAGGCGTATCCGGTCAAGGTGGGCGGGCTGTTTCGCGACACGCCGCCGAAATTCGCGTCGGACTATGACAAGGCGCGTTGGCGCTGGTTCGGTCCGTTCGCGCAGCTTGCGGGCGCGCTCGTCGTCGAGATCCAAACCGAGAAGGGCATCACGGGCTACGGACTCGGAAGCGGCGGCGGAGCGGGCGCGTACATCATCGAGCATCATCTGAAGGATCTGCTCATCGGGGCGGACGCGCTGAACATCGAGCTGCTGTGGGACCAGATGTATGGGTCGACCTTATTCTACGGGCGCAAGGGCGTCACGGTGATGGCGATCAGCGGCGTCGATCTGGCGCTTTGGGATATCCGCGGAAAGCACGCAGGGCAGCCGGTGCATCGGCTGCTGGGTGGTCCGACGAAAGACAAGGCGCCCGCCTACTACACCGGCTTCAGCGTCGAGGAAGCATTGAAGCTGGGGTTCCGGGCGTTCAAGCATCCGATTCGCAACGGGCTGACCGAAGGCCGCGACGGCATGCGGAAGACGGTCGCGGAGTTGAAGCAGATTCGCGGCCTCATCGGAGCGGACGCGACGCTCATGATCGACTGCCTGTGCCAGTGGGATGTGCCGTACACGCTGGAGATGGCGGAGCGGATGCAGGAGTTCCGGCTGTACTTCATCGAAGAGCCGATTTCGCCCGACGATCTGGAAGGCTATGCGCAGTTGTGCCGCGAAGTGAAGGGGCCGCTGATCGCGAGTGGAGAACACGAGTACACGCGCTTTGGTTTCGCCGAGTTGATCCGGCACAACGCGGTCAAGATGGTGCAGCCGGACACGACATGGTGCGGCGGGCTGACCGAACTGCGGCGTATCGCGGCGCTGGCCGCGGCGCATTCCCTGCCCATGGCGCCGCATCGCGGCGGCAGTCCGTACGGGCTGAGCGTGATTCTGACGACGCCGAATTGCCCGTTGGCGGAGAGCTTCGGGACGCTGGAGCGATCGAGCCCGCTGATCGCGGCGATGACGTCGCGATTTGAAAACGGCTACTACTACCCATCGGACAAGCCGGGGTTCGGCGTGGATATCAAACCCTCCATGCTCGCGGCCGGGTGATGGGCCGGCGCGTGCCGCCATATATCGGCATTCCGTTCCTGGTTCTGTTCTCCTACGGAGTTCTGTACTTCTGGGCGAACCGGATGGTGTACTATCCGTTTCGATATCCGCAGGGGCTATGGCAATTGCAGAACGAAATCGGCGCGGCCGATGTGTGGCTGACGGCGGGTGACGGCGCGAAGCTCCACGGATGGTGGCTCCCGGCGCCGGACGCGCGTGTCGCGACGCTGTTCCTGCATGGCAACGCGGGCAACGTGACGCATCGCATCGATCACATGCGATCGATTGCATCGGCAGGGTCGTCGATTCTGGTGATCGACTATCGGGGCTACGGCAGGAGCAGCGGGCGTCCGACGGAAAGCGGGCTGTATGCGGACGCGGACGCCGCCTACCAGTATCTGCTGGACCAAGGGCATCTGCCGGAGCGCATCATCGTGCACGGGGAATCGCTGGGCAGCGCGGTGGCGGTGAACCTGGCGTCGCGCAAGCGATGCGCGGGAGTGGTGCTGGAGGCGCCGTTCAGCTCGGCGCGGGCGGTGGCGGGAAGAGTGTTGCCGCTGCTCGGGCCGATGTTGATTCACTCGTTCGATTCGAGATCAAAGATCGGGAGAATGAACGTGCCACTGCTGGTTATGCATGGCGACCGCGACGAGGTGATTCCGTATGATCTTGGGCGCGACCTTTTCGATGCGGCGAATGAGCCGAAGAGTTTTTGGACCCTGCAGGGCGCGGGGCATAATGATCTGCTCGATGTGGCGGGCGAAAGTTACAGGGAGCGGCTGGTGCAGTTTTATAAGGCTGTGGTGGTGTCCGGACAAGCGCCGCGATGAGTCCCGGCGCGGCAATGTTTGCGCCACGCAACGATTC
>JBOGMR010000667.1:0-13482 GCA_050746825.1 Bryobacteraceae bacterium
GGGCGCAACGCTGCCGGCCGTAACAACGCCACCGGCGGAATCCTGATCGAGGAAGGATCTAAAGATTTTCAGGTCGTAAATTCCGTTTTCCGCCGTATCCGGGGAAATGCGGTCTGGACACACTCCCTCTACCGGTCGGCGCGCAACGGCCCCGGATCCATCGCGGACAATCGTTTCGAAGACATTGGCCGCGATGCCGTCCAGGTCGGCCACGCCAGCGCCGTTCGCGTCGAGCGGAACGTCGGCCGCCGCATCGGCTATCCGTTCGAAGAAATCGATGTCGAAGGGGGGGCCGTTCCGGTGGGCATCGACACGGCAGGCAACGTCGATCGCTCCGTGTATTCGCGCAACCGTTTCGAAGAGGTCAACGGCAAATGCATCGACCTCGATGGCTTTCACAACGGCGAGGTGCGCAGTAACGTCTGCGTGAACCGCGGCGCGGCGTCCGACTATCCGTCCGGCGGATACGCCATCGTCATGAACAATACCAATCCCGACATGCGACCGGCCGGCGTCTGGATCGAAGGCAACGAAATCGACGGCGCACGTTTCGGAGGCATCTTCGTTATCGGCGCCTCCAATCGCGTGACGGGCAACACGCTTCGGAATCTCAACCTCGCGCGCTGCACCGGGCCCTCGCAGCCGGGCTGCGATTACGCCCCCGATCAGCCCGACCTGCTTCGCAGCGGCATCTATCTGGGCCGCGGCGCCGAGCGTCCCGCGCCGGCGGAAGACAACGAGATCCGCGCTAATCACATCTCCGGCTTTCGTCTCGAGAACCGCTGCGTCGCGGCCGCGCCGGGCGTGTCGTTAGCGCGGAATCAGGTATCCGGCAACACATGCCGCTCACTTCCATAGCCTAGGCGAGACATTACAATGGTCACATCATGGCACCGATCGAACGCAGTGAAGCCGCACCTTACTATTTCACCTACATTGACCGCATCACCAGCCCCGACATCGTCGGTCAACTCGCAACACAGCTCGAAGACATGCTGCCTTTCCTGCGCGGCATCTCCGAGGAGACGTCGCTACACCGCTACGCGCCGGAGAAGTGGTCGATCCGGCAGGTCCTGAACCACATCAACGACTGCGAACGGCTTTTCGTTCTCCGCGCTTTCTGGTTTGCGCGCAACTTCGATACTCCACTGCCCAGCTTCGACCAGAATGTCGCCGCGATCGCGGCCAAGGCCGACGAATATTCGTGGGCCAGTCATGTCGAAGAATTTCGTGCTGTGCGGCTGGCGACGCTGCCGTTCTTCAAGAGTTTGCCCGCCGAGGCCTGGTCACGTACCGGCGTAGCCAGTGGGAACCCGTTTACGGTCCGCGCGCTGGCCTACATCGCGGCCGGCCACGTCTCTCACCACAGAGCAATCCTCGAGGAGCGGTACGTATGACACTCACCCGGCGAAACCTCCTTCTGGCGGCAGCGGCAGCCCCGCTGTTCGGCAAGGCGTCATTCACCTCTCGCGAACGAGTCACGCGGGCCTTGAAAGGTGGAGACGTAGATCGGCCACCCCTTTCGCTGTGGCATCACTTCGGCCTCGAAAAAGACGGACCCCGGAAGCACGCCGAGGCGACGCTCGCCTTTCACCGCAACTACGGCGCCGACCTTGTCAAGGTAATGAGCGACTTCCCCTACCCGAAGCCATCCAGCGCCTGGTGGGACCTGCGTGAAGAGAAGAACCCGTTTGCTCCACAGCTCGAGGCGCTCCGCGAGATCCATCGCGGTCTGAATGGGCGCACGCCTTTCGTCGAAACCATTTTCAATCCGTGGAACGTCGCCGAGAAGCTATCGTCGAAGGAAGAGGTTCAACGGCTGAAGAACGAGAAGCCGCAGCAGCTTCTCGATGCGCTCGCCGTGATCGCGCGGTCGGAAGCCAACCATGCCCGCCTGGCCATCCAGACCGGCGCGTCGGGCATTTTCCTGGCAATCGCGAACGCCGACTCCGCGGTGCTTTCCAAAGTGGATTACGAAAAATTCAGCGCTCCGTTTGACCGCATCGTCCTCGACGCTGTTCGTTCGGCGCGTCTGAACATTCTTCATATTCACGGCGCGAAACCTTATCTCGACCTGTTCGTGAATCGCTGGCCGGCCGCCGTAATCAACTACTCAGTCGCCGCAACCGGCGTGCGACTCGCTGACGTTCGCGCCAAGTATGCGGGCGTTCTCATGGGAGGCGTCGATGAAACTGCCTATCGCACGTTAACGGTTGACCAGTTGCGGGCCCAATACGAGTCGGCGCGGAAGGAAGCCGGCCCGCGTTATTTCCTGTCGCCGGGGTGCTCAGTTCCAAACGAAGCCACGCCCGGGGAGCTGGCGCGGCTGAAGTCGCTGTTCGCCTGATGAAAGGAGAAACCCTATGAAGGGTGGGTGGGGCAGGCGGTTTCGCCTGCCCATTCTCTGGTTTGCGCTCGCCGCCAGTCTCCCCGCCGCCTCGCTCACGGGTGTGTGGGACGCAACCGTCGTCGTGAACGAAGTCGAAATCCCCTTCCGCCTCGAACTGTCCACCGACGGCGCCAACGCCTCCGGCGCTTTCTTCAACGGTGACGAGCGCGTCCGATCCACAGGCGGCCGCTTCGAGGGCGGCGCGTTGACGTTGCACTTCGACCACTACGCCACCACGCTCGAAGCGAAGCTGGACGCCGGGCAACTCACCGGAACCTACGGACGTGCTTCGCGCCCGCTCTATCCATTCCGCGCGAAACGCTTCGAACCGCCGCCGCGCAACGCCGGCAGCGTGCCCTCGATCGCAGGGCTCTGGGAGATCGCGCTGAAAAGCCCCAAGGGTGAAGACGCCTGGCGCTTCATTGTGCGCCAGTCCGGACCGGAAGTTTCGGCGGCTATTTTGCGAGTAGACGGCGACACCGGCACGCTGAGTGGCGTCTATCGCGAGGGCAAGTTTGTTCTCAGCCATTTCTCCGGTGCGCGCCCTTCTCTGCTTGAGATCACGATCGCTCCAGCCGGCACGCTCGACATCCTCCAAAACAGGAAGAATCGCCTGACGGCGATGCGGTCGACTGATGCTCGCACCAAAGGCATTCCCGAACCGGCCGACCCTTCTCGCTGGACGAGCGTCAAAGACCCCAGCGAGCCGTTCCGCTTCGGGGCGCCCAATCTCGCGGGCCAACGGATCACCGAATCTGATCCGCGGTTTCGCGGCAAGGTGATAATCGTCAACATCAGCGGAAGCTGGTGCCCGAATTGCCACGACGAGGCGCCGTTTCTTGCGGAGCTCGATCGCAAATACCGTTCGCGCGGCCTCGAAATCGTTACGCTCTCGTTCGAGGAAGCGGACCAGTTGAAGAACCCGGCGCGCCTGCGCGCATTCATCAAGCAATACGGAATTGAGTACACCGTACTGCTGGGAGGAGATCCGGCGGAAGTCAACGACCGGTTGCCCCAGGCCGTCAACCTCAACACGTGGCCGGCTACATTCTTTCTCGGCCGCGATGGACGGGCGAGAAGCGTTCACGCCGGGTTCGCGAGCCGGGCCAGCGGCGAAGCTCATGCCCGGTTGTAAGAAGAGATCACCCGAACGGTCGAGCGGTTGCTCGCCGAGCCGTCGCCGGCCGGCGAAGTGGCGCAGCCGTCAAGGAAGTAACGCCAGAACTCGCCGCCGGTTCGGCGGCATCCGAACAACCCGAGACCGCAGAGAGCGGCTGGCCGATCCGTTTCCGGCGCACCCTGCGCCCACGCAAACGGTGTGAATGCCCGATTCCGGCCGCCGGCGCCTAATGTACAATTGAAGTGCCGCTGTCTTTTACGGCTAGCTACGCCGGCAGCGGCAATCCGAGGTCATTCGGAGGTCACGGATGGATAAACCGGCGCAAAACATTCAAGATGCATTTCTCAACAACGCGCGCAAAGAAAAGGGCGTCATTACGATTTACCTGTTGAGCGGCGTAAAGTTGTCTGGCCGCATCAAGAGCTTCGACAAGTACTCGTTGGTGCTCGAAACGAACAACCAGGAACAGCTTATTTTCAAACACGCTATTTCAACAGTTGTCATGATGAAAGGCGCCCACCCGCACAGCAGCACGGATACACGCCAGGTGGCGGCTCACGGTGCGACCTCGGGCGTTCAAGGGGCGCCAGTGGTTCCGCAGCCGGAGCCGGCGGAGGCTTAGATTCAGACGGGCGGTACCCACAACCGAGAACGGGCCATCCTGGCCGGACTCTATCTTAAGAGTCGCCGCCCGGCGCCAGACCCTGACGAGTCGCTCGAAGAGCTCGCCGAGCTTGCTATCAGCGCGGGAGCCGTCGTTCTCGACCGCATCGTGCAGACCCGCGACACGCCGCAAGCGGCCACACTCATCGGTGCGGGTAAGGTCGAGGAACTTCGTGCGTCGATCGCTTCCCACAACGCCGATCTGGTGATTTTCGATCACGACCTCAGTCCTACTCAACAACGCAATCTCGAAAAAGGCCTCGACGTCAAGATCCTCGATCGGACCCAGCTCATTCTCGATATCTTCGCCGGCCGGGCTCGCACGCGCGAAGGACGCCTGCAGGTGGAACTGGCCCAACTTAACTACATGCTGCCGCGACTCACCGGCAGGGGCGTCGAGATGTCGCGTCTTGGCGGCGGCATCGGCACGCGCGGCCCCGGCGAAACGCAGCTCGAAACGGATCGCCGCCGCATCGCCCGCCGGATCAAGAAAATTAATCAAGACATCGAGAAGGTACGCGCATCCCGCGCCGTCCATCGCAGGCAGCGTTCGGCTGTTCCGCTGCCGCTGGTTGCGCTGGCGGGCTACACCAACGCCGGGAAATCGACCCTCTTCAATCACCTGACGCAATCCGGCGTTCTGTCCGACGCGCGAATGTTCGCCACACTCGACCCGACCGTGCGCGTTCTGAAGCTTCCATCCAAGCGCCGCGTACTTGCGGGCGATACCGTCGGTTTCATCCGCAATCTTCCCACCACGCTCGTCAAGGCCTTCCGCGCCACTCTGGAGGAAATCACAGCCGCGTCGCTGATCCTGCATGTCGTCGACGCCTCCTCGCCCCATGCCGTGGAACATACGCGGCACGTTCTCGAAGTGCTCTCCGGCATCGGCGCCGCGGAGAACCCTCAGCTTCTTGTCTTGAACAAGATCGATCGCGTGACCGAGGCCTCAACCAGCTTCGAATCGATCTGCCGCGGCATCGGGAGCGTGCGCCCGGTGGAAATCTCCGCGCTTACCGGGCAGGGTATCGGCGAACTCCTCTCCGCGATCGACGAGGTTCTTCCGTTCGATCCGGTTTCTCGCCGGCGGTTCCGCCTGGCTGCCGGTGACGGCGCCCGCATCCACCTGCTGCACGAGTTCGGGCGTGTCCTTGGCGCCGATTATCACGACGGCGTCTGTGAGATCGAAGCCGACGTGCCGGAATCGCTCGGAACCCTTTTGGCGGACGCGGCGCTAAAATAAGGAGTGGCGCAGGCGCTTGTGTCTGCGGGTTGAACGGCGATGAAGCTGCCAAACGTTCTCACCATCGCCCGAATCTTTTTCGTGCCGCTCCTGGTCGCGGTGCTGGTGCAGGAGTCTGTCGTCATCCACATTCGCGGCTTCGCGATCACCAACGAGTGGCTCGCGCTCGCTATTTTTCTCGCCGCCGCCGCCACCGATCTGCTCGACGGCTACCTGGCGCGGCGCTGGGGCCAGGTCACCACGATCGGAACGCTGCTCGATCCCATCGCCGACAAACTTCTGATTTCCGCCGCGCTTATCTCGCTCGTACAGGTGCGCGCCGTCGCCGCCTGGATGGTGATTCTCATCGTGGGCCGCGAGTTCGCTGTCTCCGGGCTCCGCGCCATCGCAGCGGCGGAAGGTTACACGATCCGCGCAAGCGACCTCGGCAAGACCAAAATGTTGGCCCAGGTGGCGGCGATCTCGTTTCTGATGCTCAGCATCCGCCATCCTCAGCTTATGTGGCTTGCCAACCTGTTGATGTGGGGTGTGCTCGTGTTTACGATGGTATCGGCGGTCGATTACTTCCGTAAGTTCTGGCGCAAGCTCGACGAACGTATCAAGAAGCGAAGGCGGCGCGAGCTTCTTCTGCTCGACAAGCGGCGGCGCAAAGCCGCGCTCCGTCAGGCTCAGAGCGGAAGCGATTCCGGCTTGGGCGGTTTTGGCGAGACGATCAGGTAGCCGCTCGGCGTCAGTTCGATGACGCGCACCTGTCCGCGTGGTCCGATCGGCCCGATCGGCTTCCCGTTCAAGCTCACCTCGAGGCCCCCGGCGTTGCCAACCAGCACTCGCACCTTCTCGGCCGCCTCGACCACTTTCGTCTCATTGGCATGTAGCGAGTTCGAAAATACACGCTTGCCGTCCGAAGAAATTTGCACCCAGGTTTCTTCTCCCGCCGTGAGATTCACTCGCACCGGTTGACCCGAAACGGGAAGCCCCGGAGCAGGCGCGCTGCTTGGGGGTTGCGATGGGCTCGCCGATGGCGCAGCCGCCGTTGCGCCAGGCGTGGATGCAGACGTCGATCCTGGCGATGCGGGCGATGGCGCGCCGTGCGCCGGATCCTGCCGTTTGGTCTGTGGCGCAGCCGATGGGGGCGACGCGGCCTCAGGTTTCAAGGTTGGCGCGTGCCTGGCCATTTCTTCGCCTGCAACGCGGGTTTCTTTCTGCCACCACGTGTACACCGCGGCGCATCCGAGAATCACCGCGACGAACCCGAGGAGTGATCCCACATAACTGCCCGCTCCGCTTTTTTTTCCGAGCGAAGGCAACCGCCATTCCGGTTCTGCTCCGAAGCTCTCGTGAGTCCCGTTCACTTCGGCTTCGCCTGGAAGGCTGGGCGCGGTGTCGAATCCACTGCGTTGCTTCAGGTCGGAGAGAATCGGCTCTTCATCTATGCCGAGATATCGCGCGTACTGCAACACGAAGCTCTTGCGAAACACGCCTCCCGGCAAACGGTCGAACTCCTCCGCTTCGATTGCCTCCAACATGCGTGCGCCGATCTTCGTGTCACTCGCAACGGTGTCGAGCGTGATCCCTCTTTGCAGCCGCTGGTGCCGTAGCTTGTCTCCGATCGAGTTCATTGGCCGGCGCGCGCGTCGAGTGAGCGGATCTGCGTGACAACTCGTGGCCCCCCACTTCGCGCACGCCCTCTAGCTGTATAATACTACAGAGCGGGGCTTTACCACGATAAGCCGGTGAATAGCAACGATTTAAATACGATGGCGTGCGTGGTTCGGCCCTCTCGCTTCTCGTTTCCTACGTCTTACTTCTTACTTCTGTCATCTTGAGCGCACTCGTCTCTGTCATCGTTGTGACTTGGAATCGCCGCGAGTTGCTGCGCGCCTGCCTGACGTCACTTGCTTCACAAACGGATCTCGACGGTACGCCGCTCGAAGTAATCGTCGTCGACAACGGCTCGCGCGACGGTTCCGTCGAAATGATTGAGAAAGAAATCCGATCTGCACTTACCAACCTCGATGTGGTGTTGATCCGGAATTCCGAGAACCGCGGATTCTGTGAAGCCAATAATCAGGGGATCGCGGCGTCGCGCGCGCGCTACGTTGCGCTGCTCAACAACGACGCGGAAGCGGATCCGGGTTGGTTGCGCGCGCTGCTCAGCGCATTCGACGGCCGGCCAGACGTTGGCATGGCTGCGTCGAAAATTCTGGTCCACGAAGACCCGCGCCGCATCGACAAGGCCGGTCATCTCATTTATCCGGACGGCCAGAATCGCGGGCGTGGCTCCGGCGAAATCGACCGCGGCCAATACGACCGCGTCGAAGAGACCTTGTGGCCGGACGGGTGTGCGGCGATGTATCGTAAGGATCTGCTGGAGAGAATTGGAGGATTTGACACTGACTTCTTCGCGTACGGAGATGACGCCGAACTCGGACTGCGCGCGCGCATTGCAGGCTACAACTGCCTCTACATCCCTACTGCCGTCGTGCGGCATCATCGCGGCGCAACGCTTGGCCTCGATTCGGGCCGCCGCCTCCAGCTCATCGAACGCAATCGCGTGCTGCTTGCGATGAAGCTGTTCCCGTGGAGCCTGCTATGGAAGAACGGCGCCTACTATGTGGCCAGAATCGCGGCGGGAACAGTGGCAGCGGCCAGGAACGAGGGCGAGACCAGGCTCTATCCGGGGCTCCGCGGCAAATGGACGATGGCCAAAGCGCTGATCCAGGGCGACCTCCAGGCACTCCGTCTGGCGCCGCGAATGCTTCGCAAGCGCCGCGCCGTAAATCGCTTCCGAAAGTTGACGCCGCGTCAGGTCCACGATCTGATCTTGAGCAACCGCGTGTCTCTCCAGGAGTTGACTCGCCAGAGCACAGCGCATTGAAGGACCCTTGCCCCGCGTGCGGTTCTGCGGAGTCGCAACTGTTGTTCACCGCCGGCGACCGTCTCTACCGCACCACGGAAGAAGTTTTTCGTGTGGTGGCCTGCTCGAAGTGCCGTTTGATGCGCCTGTCACCGCACCCGCCGCCGTCCGCACTCCCTCGTTACTATCCTCCCGCCTACTGGTACACCGGTGACACCTCCACGGTCGGCTGGTTCGAAGAAGTATACCGGCGGCTTGTCTTGCGCGATCACGTTCACTTTGTCGAGCGCGCCATCCGCGAGTCCGGCGAGACCGGCGCCGTCCTCGATGTCGGCTGCGGCGGCGGTTTGTTCCTCGGGCAACTCTCGGACCGCCGGATTCCACGCGTGGGTCCGCTCCTCGGTTTGGACTTTTCTCTCGACGCCGCGGTCGTCGCTCGCTCGCAACGCCGTGTGAACGCGGTTTGCGCTACTCTCTCCGCCGCGCCGCTTCCGGGCGATAGCTGCGCCGCGGTCACCATGTTCCACGTCCTTGAGCATCTTTACGATCCCCGCGCTTACCTCGATGCCGCGCATCGCTTGCTCCGTCCGGACGGCCGCCTCGTGGTGCAGGTGCCCAATGCCGACTGCTGGCAATTCCTTATTTTCGGTGAATCCTGGAACGGCCTGGACGTTCCGCGCCACTTATTCAATTATCGCGCCGGCGATATCGATCTCCTGCTGGACGCCTGCGGCTTCGAAGTCCTCCGCCGAAAGCATTTCTCACTGCGCGACAATCCCGCTGGTCTGGCAACCACGCTCGTGCCAGGCCTCGACCCCGTGGCACGCCAGATTCGCGCCTATCTCGGCATCCAGAAGAAGGAAAGCCAGCGCACGCGCCTTCTCAAAGACATTGCCTATCTCCTGTTGATTGCGGCGTCCCTGCCGCTCACTGCCGTCGAGGCGGCCTGCCGCGCGGGCGCCACCATCATGGTCGAGGCCCGCAAGAAATCATGACCTCGTCCGCGCCGCTCGAGCGCTTGCCGGCCCCGCTGCGCCGCTACATCCTGCACTTCGAAGCCTCCATCGAAGACGCTGTAGTCGCGCTCGCCGCCGAGCTCCCGCCCGCGGCGCGTGTGCTCGATGCCGGCGCCGGTGAGGGACGCTACGCCCGCTTCTTCACGCACGCCCGCTACATCGGCATCGACCTCGCCGTCGGCGATGCTTCGTGGAACTACTCCGGCCTCGACGCTCTCGCGGACCTCGCTGCCCTCCCCGTTCGCGATGCCTCCTTCGCGGCCTGTCTCAACATTGTCACGCTCGAGCATGTGTGCGACCCGGAGCTCGTGCTCCGCGAAATCCACCGCGTGCTTGCGCCCGGCGCCACGCTCCTGCTGATCGTCCCTCACGAGTGGGAAGTCCATCAGGCGCCCTACGACTATTTCCGCTTCACGCGACACGGCGTCGAGCTGCTGCTCCGCCGCGCGGGATTCGACCAGTTCACCATCCGCCCGGTCGGCGGCTACTTCCGCCTACTGGCCCGCCGCCTCCTCAACGGGCTACAATTCTTCATGAGGGGTTGGCGCGCCATCGCGCTCTTCCCCGCCGCCCTGCTGCTGGTCCCGCCGGCGATGGTGATTCCGCTGTTCGATTTCCTGGACCAGGAGCGCAACTTCACATTGGGTTATATCTGCAAGGCGAAGAAACGTACGTGACCGAACCGCAACCCGCTCCGTTCGATGGCGCACTCGTGGTCGACAAACCCGAAGGCTGGACTTCACACGACGTGGTCGCGAAGATGCGCCGCATCGCGAGGACCAGGCGTATCGGTCATCTTGGCACGCTCGATCCGATCGCGACCGGTGTGCTGCCGCTTCTGATCGGCCGCGCCACGCGCCTGGCGCAGTTCTTCACGCGCAACGACAAGGTCTATGAAGCCGTGATCCGATTCGGCTTCGCCACCGGCACCTACGATCGCGCCGGAACGCCCACGACTGCCGAAACCGGAATGACGCTCAACACCACCGAGCTCGACCGCCGGCTCGACCGCTTCCGCGGCACGTTCCTGCAGATTCCTCCGCCGGTCTCGGCCAAGAAAATCGGCGGCGTACCCGCCTACAAGCTGGCCCGCAAACAGCAGCCCGTAGAGCTGCAGCCTATCGAAGTCACGGTCCACGAGCTTGTCATACTCGGCGTTGAAGGCGCTACCGCGCGCGTCCGCTGCCACTGTTCCGCCGGAACCTATCTCCGCTCCATCGCTCACGACATCGGGGCCGAACTCGGCTGCGGCGCACACCTGCAGGAGCTCCGGCGTACCGCCTCAGGCGACTTCATCCTCGACCGCGCGCGCCCAATCACCGAGCTCGAACAGCTCGCCGCCGATAACCGCCTTGGAGAAGCCTTGCTCCCCATGGCCGACCTGCTCCCCGAATTTCCCTCGCAAATCGTCGACGATGTCACAGAGACGCGAATCCAACAGGGCCGCGACTTCGCCGTCTCTCCTTTCCGCTCCAACCGCCGCGCGAAGTATGTCAAGGCCCTCTCCCGCCATGGCGACCTGCTCGCCATCGGCGAGTTGAAGCTGCCGAATCTCTGCCACCCCGTCGTTGTGCTGTAAGCTCACGTGGCTCAGCCCAAGCCGTCGGACTTGCACGCGTGTAAGATGAAGTGTTCCTACTTGATGTCAGGAAACGTACACATCGAGATGCTCGCGGCGCGTCTCGGCGCCACTTGGCCCGCCATCGACAAAGCGGCCCGCGATTCCGCCGGCCGTAGACGAAATCTCGAAGAACTCTTTCTCCAGCGCAACTCGACAACTACGACCGCTTTATGGCGATACTCGACGACGGCGTCAAACGATCCGAACTCGAACATTCCCAAACCCACGAAGACTTGCGCCGTTCGGCCGTCTGGAACGAAGTACGAGCAGTAAGCCGCGTGTTCTAATGCGCCGTCTCGGTTTTTCGACGGGCGCCGTGGCCAGAGGAGATTTTCGCCGGGCGCTCAAGATGTTGCGTGAAGCTCGGGTTGAAGCTGTGGAGCTCTCCGCCTTACGCATTGACGAGTTGGAACCGCTCGTGTCGGCAATCCCGGAACTGGACCTCCGGCAATTCTCGTTTGTGTCGATCCATGCCCCCAGCCGGTTTACCGCCGATCGCGAAGGCTGGGTGGTTGATCGGCTCTCCTCTCTAAAAGGGAACTGCTACCCAATCGTGGTGCATCCCGACGTGTTATACACACCGGCGCTGTGGAATCAGTTTGGCGATGCCCTTCTTGTCGAGAATATGGACAAGCGAAAGCCGATCGGAAGGAATGTGCGCGAGATGCAGGAGATTTTCGAGTCGCTGCCCGCCGCACGGTTTTGCTTCGACATCGGCCACGTGCGGCAAGTCGATCCCAGCATGACTGAAGCCTCACTCCTGCTCCACGCTTTTGGCGACCGCCTGGCGGAGGTGCACATCAGCGAGGTGAATACCGCCAGCCGGCACGATCCGATTTCCAGGAATGCCGTCATCGCGTTTCGGCGCGTGGCCATGTACATTCCCGAGGAAGTTCCGGTCATTCTCGAAACGTTGATTGATGTTGGCCAGAGTGAAATCCGGACAGAGATTCAGCGCGCGCGCGAAGCTCTTAATGATCATTCTCCAGCGTCGCTGTAGAGGTCGTCGCTTCACCGTCCGCTCGCATCCTCGAAACTTCCCGTCCACCAGGTTCGGTTCCTTTTGCTTCATACGGTTACTCCTCGTGCAGTTCGAGTACTGAGACCCAGTTGCAGGACGCGCCCGCGATCATGTCAAATAGATCTGGAGGTTGTCATGAAAACGCTCGTGCTCGCGCTGCTTTGCGCCGCGGTCCTGGCCGCGCAAGGTCCGGATCTGAAAACGATCAGCGGTGGCGCCAAGGCAGTTCAGAATACCGTCAAGGCCAACATTCTTAAGTCCGCCGAGAAAATGTCCGAAGAAAACTACAGTTTCAAACCCACTCCGGAGGTGCGTTCCTTCGGCCAGCTAATCGGCCACTTGGCTGATGCCAACAACAATGCCTGCGCTGGCGCCATGGGCGTTTCCAACCCCAGCCCCGGAATCGAGAAATCCAAAACCAGCAAAGCCGATCTGGTGGCCGCGCTGGCTGCCGCTATCGCTTTCTGCGACAAGGCTTACGACATTACCGATGCTCAGGCCGCCGAACTCGTCAAGGTCCGCAACTCTGAGCGCACGCGTCTCAGCGTTCTCCAGGGAAACTCGTTCCATTCCAACCTGCACTACGGGAACATCATCACCTATATGCGCCTCAAGGGCGTCACGCCCCCGTCGAGCGACCGCTAACCGTCGTGGGGCAGGTCTCTGCCGGGAAGCACCGCGCCATTCTTCGCGTGCTCCGTGTTGTTGCGGAGCGTTGTGGCGAGTTTGCGGATTAGCGAGCGGCGCGACCATGCGGTATGCTCTGAATCCGCGAAGAGCCGGCTAGTCCGTGATATTCTGGCGGCGAAGCTTATGAAACAAGATACTTCTGCGATGCTGCTGCTGTTTACAACCGCGGTGCTCGCACAGGCGCCACCCGCCGGAGTAAGCCCGGGCGCTCAGGCGCAACGCCAGGGTCAACGTCCCGCAATGGCTGAAACGGCGAACTCCGACATCCACTACAAGTTCGCGCCGGACGCGCTCGTGCAAGAAGGAGTTCCCGCAGGCAAGATCCTGGGACCTTACACCTTGCCGAGCGAAGCGTATCCGGGAACGCAGCATACGTATTGGGTCTATGTGCCGGCGCAATACGACCCGGCCGTTACCGCGAGCCTCATGATTTACAACGACGGGCAGGCGTTCATGGCGCCGGAAGGGGATGTTCGCGCACAGTTCGTCATGGACAATCTGATCTACCGCCGCGAGATTCCCGTGATGATCGGCGTCTTTATCAATCCCGGCCGCCGCCCCGATCAGCCGGAGCCCACTCTGAGGAACTGGGGCGACCGCGACACGAATCGGCCTACAGAGTACAACACGCTTGACGACAAATACGCGCGAGTGATTGTGGATGAATTGCTGCCCGCGCTTTACAAAGACTACAACATCTCGAAGGATCCCGAGCGTCACGGCATCGGGGGATCGAGTTCGGGCGCGATTGCGGCGTTCACAGTCGCGTGGGAGCGCCCGAATCATTTCCGGAAGGTGCTGAGCAATGTCGGCAGTTTCACGAACATTCGCGGCGGAAATGCTTATCCGGACATCATTCGGA